>JAUPKO010000068.1 GCA_030837395.1 Actinomycetota bacterium
CCGACTGCGCAGAGGCCGATGTGGTGATCTCCACAGTGCCGGCCGGGGTGGCAGATGCGCTGGCAGGGTCCCTGACGGCCACCCCGATAGGCACCTTGCTGGATGTCGTCTACGACCCCTGGCCGACGTCGTTGGCCGCCGCCTGGGGGCCCGCGGTGGTGCCCGGCTTGGCGATGCTGCTGTGGCAGGCGGTGGCCCAGGTGCGGCTAATGGCCGGAATCGAACCCGACGTGGCGGCCATGCGGGCCGCCGTCGGGCTGTGACCTGCTGAATCAGCCACAATGGGGATGTGCCCCAATTCTCGGACTACCTGCTGGCCAACGGCCTGGTGACCTCCTCGGACCTCGAACAGTCCCTGCAGGAGAGTCGTAGCACCGGTCGCACCCTCGGCCAGGTGCTGGTCGATCGTGGCATCGTGCCCGAGGTGACGCTGGTCAAGTTCGTCGCGGCACAACTCGGGATGCCCTTCTACGAGTTGGCAGACCTCACCATCGACGGGTCGGCCCTGGCACTGGTCACCGGTCCGATGTGCCGGCGCTACTCGCTGATCCCGGTCGGGTTCGACCAGGACCGGCTCATCGTCGCGATGTCGGACCCGTCGAACGTCGTGGCCCTGGACGACCTGCGCTCCACCACCGGTCGGGACGTCGTCGCCGGGGTGTCGACCCGGACCGACATCGTGGCCTCGATCAACCGGCACTACCGCTCTGAGGGCGAACTCGACGACATCAGTCTGGCCATCGACGCCGAGGAAGAGGTGTTCGAGGACCTCTCGACGATCAAGCAGGTCAGCGAGGATGCGCCGATCGTCAAGTACGTCAACCTGCTCATCACCCAGGCCATCAACGACCGTGCCTCGGACATCCACCTCGAACCCACCGAGCACGATCTCCGTGTGCGCTTTCGCATCGACGGCGTGCTGCATGAGGTCATGCATTCGCCCAAATCGATCCAGCACGGCGTGATCAGCCGCCTCAAGATCATGGCCGACATGAACATTGCCGAACGGCGGATCCCGCAGGACGGCCGACTCAGCGTGAACGCCCCCGGCGGCAAGGTCGACCTGCGTGTGGCGACGCTGCCGACGGTGTGGGGCGAGAAGGTCGTCATGCGGATTCTCGACAACTCAACCGCCATGCTCACGCTGGAGCAGCTAGGCTTCTCCGCCTACAACTACGAGCGGTTCTCGCGCAGTTTCACCAAGCCCTACGGCATGTTGCTGGTGGTGGGCCCGACTGGATCGGGCAAATCGACGACGCTGTACGCGACGCTGAATATCCTCAACCGGCCCGAGGTCAACATCATCACGGTCGAGGACCCGGTGGAATACCGCCTGCCGGGCATCAACCAGGTGCAGACGCACGTCAAGGCCGGCCTGACCTTCGCCGCCGCCCTGCGCAGCATCCTGCGGTCGGACCCGGACATCGTGCTGATCGGCGAGGTACGTGACTACGAGACCGCACAGATTGCTGTTGAATCCGCCCTCACCGGTCACCTGGTGCTCACCACCTTGCACACCAACGACGCCCCCAGCGCGGTGACCCGGTTGGTCGAGATGGGCGTCGAGCCGTTCCTTGTGGGCTCGGCGGTGGACTGCGTGCTCGCCCAGCGGTTGGCGCGGCGGCTGTGCAGCAAGTGCAAGGAGCCCTACACGCCGGTGCCCGATGTATTGATCGCGGCCCGCTTCCCGTGGCAGGAGGGGGAGCCCCTGCCCACCCTGTATCAGGCCGTCGGCTGCCCGCAGTGCTCGCGCACCGGCTACCGCGGGCGGTTGGCCCTGCACGAGATCATGCCCATCACCCCGGCGATCGAGCGGCTCGCGGCGGAACGCGCCTCGGCCAACCAAGTCGAGCAGGTGGCCAAGGAGCAGGGCATGATCAGCCTGCGCGACGACGGTATGGCCAAGGTCCTCAGCGGCCTGACGAGTCTGGAGGAAGTACTCCGGGTCGTGGTGTGAGGCTTCGCTGCGATGGTCGCCCAACCGCGCCTGGCGGAGTAGTCTGAGCAGAGTTGCCGATGGTGGGACATCCGTCACCGGCGCGTATCGCGGCGGACCGAGGTGTCAGATGACTGATCCGAATTGGGCGGCGCCACCGCCGGGGGGCACGGCTCACTACGGTGCGTTCGGCCCGCCGCCGGGAGGAACGGCCGCGCCGACCCCGGGCTACCCGTCGGCCTACGCGCCGCCCGCCCCGCCGCAGGCCGCACCGACCGCCTATGCGCCGCCGGCTCCGCCACAGCAAGCCCCGCCCCGGCCGCAGGAGAGCAGCACCCTGACCCGAGGTACCGAGCAGGGCGTGCGCGGCGATGACCTCTCGCTCACCGACGTGCTCGAGGCCATGCTCAGCTACAAGTCCTCGGACCTGCACCTGACGGCCGGGGCACCGCCCACCATCCGCGTCAACGGCGAGCTGCAGCCGCTGGACGACTTCGCCACGCTGACCGGCGAGGAGGTGCAGCGGGTCCTCTACGCGGTGATGACGCAGGCCCAGCGCGAGACGTTCGAGGAGGACCTCGAGCTGGACTTTTCGTATGCGCTGCCCGGCGTGTCCCGGTTCCGGGTGAACGTCTATAAGCAGAAGGACAACGTCGGCGCCGCATTCCGCACGATTCCGATGGAGATCAAGCCGCTGGCCGACCTCGGGGTGCCCGCGGTGGTGGCGAACTTCGCCTCGCTGCCGCGCGGGTTCGTGCTGGTCACCGGGCCCACGGGCTCGGGCAAGTCCACCACACTGGCCTCGTTGATCGACTTGGCCAACCGCACCCGGCACGACCACATCATGACCGTCGAGGACCCCATCGAGTTCCTGCACAGCCACAAGATGTGCTTGGTCAACCAGCGCGAGGTCGGCTCCGACACGACGTCGTTCGGACAGGCCCTCAAGCACGTGCTGCGGCAGGACCCGGACATCATCCTCGTCGGTGAGATGCGCGACCTCGAGACCATCCAGGTGGCCCTCACCGCCGCCGAGACCGGCCACCTCGTGTTTGCGACCCTGCACACGCAGGATGCGGCGCAGACCGTCGACCGCATCATCGACGTGTTCCCGCCGCACCAGCAGCAGCAGATCAGGCAGATGCTGGCCGGCACGCTACAGGGGGTGGTGTGTCAGAACCTGTGCCGCACAGCCGACGGCCGCGGCCGCGCCGTGGCGACCGAAGTGATGGTGGCCACCCCGGCGATTCGCAACCTGATCCGCGAGGGCAAGACGCACCAGATCTACTCGGCGATGCAGGCCGGCGCTCAGTTCGGCATGCACACCTTGGACCAGCACTTGGCGAATCTGGTCAAGAGTCGCACGATTACGTACGAAGTAGGTATCGAGAAGTGTCACCACGCAGAGGACTTCAACCGGCTGTGCGGGCATTCGTAGGCCAGGGAGAGCGACATGGCGACGACGTTTGAGTATTCGGTCCGCAACAAGGACGGCAAGGTCACCAAGGGCCGGGTCGAGGGCGACTCGAAGGCCGTGGTGGCCGAGAAGCTCAAGACCATGGGCTACAACCCGTTGTCCCTGGACGAGGTCAAGACCACCGGGCTGAACAAACAGATCAGCTTCGGCGGCGAGAAACGCGTCAAACTCAAGGACCTGTCGATCTTCTCGCGGCAGTTCGCGACGATGATCAACTCGGGGTTGTCGTTGTTGCGGTCGCTGTCGATCTTGGAGGAGCAGACCGAGAACCCCACCCTGGCGAAGGTGCTCGGCAAGGTGCGCGCTGAGGTGGAGGGCGGGTCGTCGCTGTCGGCGGCCATGGCCAAGCACCCGCAGGTCTTCCCGCCGATCATGATCCACATGACGCGAGCCGGTGAGGTCGGCGGCTTCCTGGACAAAGTGATGTCGCAGTTGGCGGCCAACTTCGAGGCCGAGGTGCGGCTGCACGGCAAGATCAAGTCGGCCATGACCTACCCCGTGGTGGTGTTCGCCATGGCCGTGTTGGCGATGTCGGCGATGCTGCTGTTCATCGTGCCCGTGTTCGCGTCGATGTTCGCGAGCCTGGGCGGAACGCTGCCGCTGCCGACGCGCATCCTGGTGTGGCTGTCCGGGGCGCTGAAGATCGTCATGCCGTTCCTCATCGTCTTCCTGATCGTGTTCACGTGGTGGTGGCGCAAGCACAAGCGGGACGCGAAGGTGCGCAACTTCGTGGACCCGCTCAAGCTCAAGGCGCCCATTTTCGGCGGCCTGGCGCAGAAGATCGCGATCTCGCGCTTCACCCGCAACTTGGGCACCATGGTGCACTCGGGCGTGCCGATCCTGCAGGCCCTCGACATCACCGGGCAGACCACCGGCAACGTGGTGATTGAGCGGGCGGTGGAGGACGTACAGGAGTCCGTGCGCCGCGGCGAGCCGCTGGCGCGGCCTCTCGCCAACCACCCGGTGTTCCCGCCGATGGTCGTGCAGATGATGAGCGTCGGCGAGGATACTGGCGCGCTTGACCTCATGCTGGGCAAGATCTCGGACTTCTACGACGCCGAGGTCGAGGCCACCACCGAGTCGCTGACCTCGCTGATCGAGCCGCTGATGATCGCCGTGGTGGGTGGCATGATCGGCGCGATGATCATCGCGTTGTACATGCCGATCTTCAAGGTGTTCGACCTAATCCAGTAGTGCCCCACTGGTGATAGCAGGGCACAGCAGCCTACTTCGTCTCGTTCGGGTGGCTCGTGTGCACCTGCTCCAGGAAGACCGTGCGCTCGTCGACGTAGAACCAGATGCGCGCGGTGCCCTTCGCCGTCGGCTTGTGCTGCCAACGCTCGTGAGCCCCTTGGCGTTGGACTGTTCCGAGCACGCCCTTGAGCCGGTAGTTCGTCGGCGTGGTCGACAGGGGCGTGCGCGTGAGAAAGTCCCAGGTCTCCGTCATGGGGTTGCGAATCGTCGCCACGAGGTCCCGCCACCCCTTGCGCGCGTCGGCGCTGGCGAAGCGGATCTCGTACTCGGTCTTCCTCGCAGGACGGGGGACCAGTTCGCCCCTCTTGGCCGCCGCCACGGCTACGGACGATCCACGGTCTCGTCCTCGTCGAGCCATTCCAGGTCGGTGCTGCCGAGCCCGGCCGCGACAGCCGTGGCAGTCTCCTTCCACGAGGTCAGCTCGGCGATCGCGAGGTGCGATTGGTCGGTGGCGAACGAGGCGCGCGCGGCGTCGACGAGATCCTGTGCGCAGACCACCCGATCTGCCGGCGACAGCGCGAGCATCCAGGGGAACGCCCTAGACATGCGCTCAGCAAGTGAGCCGTTGTCGTCAAGCGTGACGGTGATGAGCTGAGCGGCGAAGCGCAGTAGGCGGGAGCGGCCCTCGGCCTCGCGCTGCGACATCAGCACCAGGTCCTCGCCGTCGCGCCGGGTCACCGTGACTGGGTGGTCTTCGGCCTCGGCGAAGACCACGGCCGAGTGCTTGCTCAGGTCGGAGGAACGCCGGGTCCAGGCGGGGGTATCAGCAGCGATGGCCATCCCTGGATGTTATTCCGAACATGTTCGGAAGTCCAGCGCCCGGCGAGACTCATGAAGAGTGCCCACGACGCTGGACCTCGTGCTGGGCAAGATCTCGGACTTCTACGTGTCAAATGACATCCGACATTTCCCAATGACGTGGACCTTTCCCAACGGTTTCCCACATGTCAAATGACAACCTGATACGTGGCCCTGTGACAAACACGTGTTCCCTATCTGTCCCGTAGTGACACCCACTTGTCCCCCAGTGCAAGTCCTTTTCGATCGAGACAAGGTCGGTCGATTGCTCCTTGACCCCCAGGTCCACGACGATGACCCCATTCACTGGGGGCGCGGTGGTGACATGGGCAGTACCGCAGTCGGGCGAACCTGACCAGCGGGTGGCGAAGCCGACAGTGACCCCCTTCGGATGCCGGGTTGCATCAGACACATGAGAGCGGCCCACCTAGGGAGTGTGTGCGCGACAGCGCTAGTGTCTGCCCGCGGTGGTAAAATGTGCATTATGGACAGCCAGACTCCGAGTCAAGTGGCCGCCATGCTAGGCGTGTCACGGCGACGAGTCGCAGTTGCTGCCGACCGGATGGGCGTGGGTGCTACCAACGGGAAGAGGCGGCTGTTCAACGAAGCCGAGGTCGATGCGTTGCGCGGGGAACTGGGGTGCAGCACCGACATTGCTTCGCTGTCACGTTCAGAGTCGTTGGTCCTGGCGGAGTTGTCTCGAAGGCCCCTCGGGTTGTTGTCGGTACGCGCTGTGGCCCGGGCCTGTAGCCTGTCCCCGACCACCGCTGCGAAGGCCGTGCGGGCCCTGATTTCGGGCGGTCTGGTTGTCGAGCGGGAGGAAACGCTTGCGCTGGGTAGCGCCACTGTCGTGCGATCACTTCATGCAAATGTAAGGCACCCCCAGTGGGGGAACCTGCTGTCAGCGTTGCGCAGCATAACCGGACCGAACCGGGCCGCACCTTCGCCGGAGTCCCCGCTGCCAGCCCATCTACGGCATGCATTCTGGAACGTCGACAACGCGACACTGCGACGAATCACCCCGGAGGCCGACGGGGCCTTCCTAGCGACACGGGCACTGACCACGGATGACCCTCAACTCCTGGCGTATGCCACAGCAACAGTCCCAGCGTCTGCCTGGCGGAAGGCTTCCCAAGCGCGGGGTCTCACCGACGAGCAACGTGTCTACGCCCGAAACCTGGCGACCAAGTGCCCGTGACCACACTCCCACCTTCACTCCGCGCGGCCCTGCCCATCGACACCGCACGCACTTGGGTCCTGCTGCGCGACCATCTCCCTGAATCACTGGTCCTCTACGGCGGCACGGCCCTAGCCGTGCATCTCCATCATCGGGTTTCCCGCGACCTCGACTTCTTCTACCCGGATGACGTCGACCTCACCGCCTGGCGCGAAACTTTGGATTCCCTGGGCAGGTTCGCTGTCACGACCGCTAAGCCGGACACCCTCAACGGCGTGTTCAACAGCACCAAGGTCCAGTTTCTTCAGGCGCGACGCCAGACCCCGCTGGAGCCGCCCACCATCATCGCAGGGATCAACGTCGCCAGCCTGCGCGATATCGCCGCCACCAAACTCAAGACCATCGCCGATTGTGGGGAACTTCGAGACTACTTCGATCTCATGACCATCGAGCAGCGGAGCGCCATCACCATCGAGACGGCCCTGCTCGACTACCAAGAGCGCTACCACACACACGACCTGAACACCATCACCCACATCATCCGAGCGCTGGGCACCTTCAGCGATGTCGCCGATGACCACGGACTCCCGGCAAGAAGAACCACAATCGAGGACTACTGGGTGCGTAGAACTCCGAACCTGGGGCAAAGCGTCGACGTCACGGGGACCTTGTCGGTTACGCCGCCGCCGCGGGTTGACCGGGAGCCCGACGGGCGGCCACTCCCACTCCCGCCCCCCGACTCCTCAACCCTGTTTGCTGGGCGAGTCTGGGTTGAAGCGCACGAACGCAACGGCCGACACGTCCGAGGCTATTGGCGATGTCGGTAGCCACCCCTATTCAGGAGCACCCCTCGGGACTCGTCTCAGTCGACGGTGGCATCCGTGGACTTGACCGCGCCGACAGTACTTGGCGCAAGGAGGCGCAGGCGCGAAGTTGGGAACTCTCGCGTGTCTCTTCACAGTCGTTCCCGAGTGTGAGATTGCGCTTCGGGTGCTGGCGTAGCCTAGGGGGGTGACGGGCGGCGAGGGGTTGGCGGGGGATCCGTTGGTCATGGCCGCGTCCCGGCGCCCGGAACTCGACTCGGACCTGTTCTTCAGCCTGTCCGTCGACATGATGTGTGTGATCGACTCCGCGGGCCGCTTCACCGAGGTGAATTCCGCGTGGACCGAGGTGCTGGGCTATTCGGCGGCTGAATTCGTGGGTGTGCCCTACAGCGACTTCGTCCACCCCGACGACCTTGTCGACACGGCTGAGGCTGACGCGGCGGCCCGCACTTCGGGGGTCGACAAGTTCGTCAACCGCTACCGGCACAAGGACGGGCACTACCTGTGGCTGCAGTGGCGGGCTATCCGGCGCGAGGGCGACATCTACGCCGTCGCTCGGGACATCACCGCGGAACTCGAGGAGGACCGGCGTCTCAAGCAGAGCGAAGAGGCGCACCGGTTGCTCTTCGAGGTCAGTCGGCAAGGGGTGATGTACCACGACTCGTCCGGGGCCATCGTTGCAATGAATGCCGCTGCCAAGGAGGTTCTCGGGGTACCGGCGCCACCCGGGGCCACCCACCCATGGGACTGCTTCGATGCCGATGGCTTCCTGTTGCCGTCGGCTCAGCATCCGCCGATGGTGGCTCTGGCGACGGGCCGACCCGTGCACGACCGGCTGCTCGGCGTGGGAGTCGGCGTTCCGACCCGCTGGATCCGGATGGACTCACTGCCGATTAGGGAAGGGGAGACGGACCCGCCTGAGCGCATCTACACGGTCTTCCTGGATGTGACGGCCGAGCATCACGCCGAAGAACAGGCGCGCGCCGCCATGGCCGACCTGGAGTATCGCTCCAGCCACGACCTGCTGACCGGTCTGGCCAACCGAGCTGCCCTGATCGACTTCCTGGACGAGGCCTTGGCCCGTCCCGGACGAGAGCCGGACCGCGTGGCGTTGCTGTATTGCGATCTCGACCGGTTCAAGCACGTCAATGACTGGGCCTCGCACCTGGCCGGTGACGCTGTCCTGCGGGAGACCGCCGGCCGGATCGGGGCGGTGTTGGGGCCGCGAGACCTGGTGGCCCGGATCGGCGGCGACGAGTTCGTGATCGTCGCTCGCGACGTTGCCAACGCGGCCCAAGCGCAGGAGTTGGCCGAGCGGTTGCGGCGGGCCGTCGGTGAGCGCGAGTTCGAGTTCGAGGGCTATCGGCTGCACACCACGTTGAGCGTTGGTGTGGCACTGTCGGGCCCGGACTCGACCTCGTACGGGTTGTTGCAGGAGGGCGACATCGCCCTGCACGAGGGCAAAGTCCATGGCCGGGACCAGTGGCAGATGTACCACCCGGCGATGTTCGAGCAGATGCAGCACAAGGTGGACATCGGCGCGCAGGTCCGCGAGTGCCACGCCCGCAACCAGATTCGACCCTGGCTACAGCCCATCGTGCGACTGCCGGGGCGGGAGGTCGTGGCGGTCGAGTCCCTCGCTTGCCTGGTGCGACCGGGTCGCAAGCCCGAACTCGCGGCGAAGTGGATCAAGGAGGCCGACGACGAGGGACTGCTCAGCCTCATCGGCCCGCGGCTGGTGGAGGCATCGGTTGCGGCCCTGGCCGTCATGCCGCAGCAGTTGCTGCTGTCGCTGAATGTGGCCGAATCCGAACTCAGCCAGCCGGACTACGCGGACTTCTTGCTCGACGTGTTGGCGCGGCGACGGATCGATCCGCGGCGCATCCTGGTGGAGATCACCGAGCAGGTGGCCAACACCGGGATCGAGCGGGTGGGGTGGTCATTGGACGTGCTGGTGTCGTACGGGGTACGTGTGGTGCTCGATCGGTTCGGCTCGGACGCCACGTCCCTGCGCCACCTGCGCGACTATCCCATCGCCGGGCTCAAACTGGACCGCACCTTGGTGCACGGGATCACGGTCGGTGACGAGGTGTCGACGGCGGTGGCGACCAGCCTGGCGGACCTCTGCCGTCGGCTCGACCTCATGGCGATCGCCGAGGGTATCGAGACTGCCGAAGGCGAAGCTGCCGTCGCCGCGGCCGGGTGGGGGTACGGCCAGGGCTGGTTGTATTCGGCGGCGCCGGGCAGCGAGGACTCCGACGTCAGCGGGCGGTGACCGACGTCGGCAGGCCGGTACCGGCGGCACAGAAGCCGAAGTGGCCCACGGTGGCGCCGGGCGCGATGACGCGCCCCCAACTCGGTGCGACCACGCTGACCTTCGAGCCGGTGCTGAGAGGTGACGTGGTGACGGTGCCGTTCCACGACTGGCGGACGGTGGTGCCCTTTGGCAGCGTGAAGGTGGCCGTCCACGTGATGGTCGGGGCCATGCCGGTGTTGGAGATGGTGACGACGCCGCAGTAGCCGGACTGCCAGCGGGATTGCGGCACGAATC
>JAUPKO010000643.1 GCA_030837395.1 Actinomycetota bacterium
CCGATTTCGTCGGCGATCCGGGTGGGGTCGACGTCGATCTTCTGTAGCCAGCCGGTGGCGGTGATCTTCAGGGCGTGCATGGCGAGCCGGGGTGTTCAGGCGGCCGGCCGGGTGGCGCGGATGATCCACTGGTCGCCCTGGGCGCGGAAGCGCAGCACCGCGCCAATCGGGTAGCCGGCGGCGATGGTCGTCATTTCCTGCCATAAGGCGCGGGTGTCGTCGGCGTCCATCAGCCCACCCCACGCTTTCTGGGCGTAGCGGCTCATCATGGTGTCGATGTCGTCGAGGGTGAGGTCGACTTCGGCCACGGCGGCGGTGGTGGTGGGCGCGTGGCTGGTCAGTCCGATGACGGCGGCGCCGCACCCGCACGCCGGGTTGTCGCAGACGATGGCGGGCATCACGCAGATTTCGCCGTCAGTGGCGCGGCTGAAGTCGTCGGCCTCGCGGGTGGGCGGGTTGGTCAGTGCGG
Organism: Actinomycetota bacterium; assembly: GCA_030837395.1. Taxonomy (GTDB): domain Bacteria; phylum Actinomycetota; class Actinomycetes; order S36-B12; family UBA10799; genus JACJWR01. Next base: position 470 of record JAUPKO010000643.1, read on the forward strand.
TAAGAACTTTGATCTTCATGACGGTGGTTCCCTAACTTCGTTGGGGGTCGGGCCTCGCGGACCCGACCGGATGGGGTGGTGCGGTGTTTCACGTTACCGGTGTTGGGGGACAAAACCGGGGCCGCCGGCTAGCCGAGGGCGTCCAGTTCGCGCTGCACGGCGACCCAGTCGCGGTAGCCGCGCAGTTCGTCGCCGTTGGCCACTTCGTAGCGCCAGACCTCCATGGGGTAGACCGGGTCGTCCTCCCAGGGCTCCGGCAGGGTGTCTGCGGGTGCGGGCTGGTTGTCGGCGCTGATGCGCCAGCCGTCGACCTCGAGCGTCTCCTGGTGGTTGCCGGTGAGTTCGGTCAACTCATATTGCAGGCCGTCGGGGTCGGCGTCGAGCAGGCTGGTGAACGCCGCCAGGAGGGCGGTGTCGTCCAGGCCGGCCAGCTCGGCGGCGCCGGCCGATCCGAAGCGGTCCAGCAGATCGACCAGCCCGTCGCGGGAGAGCAGGGCGTAGGGCTGCACGGTCTCGGTGCGCGAGAGCGTGAACCAGCGGGCCCGGTCAGTCATTGCCGTCCTCGTCGTCGAAGAAGGTGCCGTCGTTGCCCAGCGCGAGGAGTTCGTCGCCGACCTGTTCGGCCGGAACGGGTTCGGTGACCCGATCGGTTTCCCATCCGACGGCCTCGCCTTCGCGCATCTCGTAGAGGACCTCTTCGATGTCGTGGTCGGTCATCGGGTTGTCGCCGCGGTGCAGGACGGTGATGGTGATGGTCGTCTTGACGATCCCGTCCCGGCCGCGGCTGGCCTGGGCGCTCACGCCATCGCCTCGGCGACGGCGCGGCGCTGGGCGGCGGCGCGGTTGCGCTTACCGGGCCGCTTGTAGGCGCGGGCCTGGTCCACGCTGAGCGTGGTGTGCTGCGCCGGGGAGCGACCGTTTTGGGTCCGGTCGCGGCGGCGGGCCTGTTCGGCCTGCCAGATGGCCAGGTCCAGGCCGGTGAGTTTGCGTGCCATGACGCACCCCCTTCTTCTCGGGTAGTGGACCGGATCTCGCGGACCCGGCCGGATGTGGGTGGCACCCTGCGGTGCCTGTGTCTTCCATTTTAGAGGCCGGCACCGACAGGAATCTGCGGCGATGGCCTTGCGGTCCGGGGCCGGAGGCTAGGGCCAGGACGGGCTGGTGTCCTTCAGTCTTTCGGCGTGCTCGCTGCGCTGGCGGCGGTTGGCGCGAAGACGGTCGCCGCGGTCGGTCATGGCCAGGACGCTGGCGACCATGCCGTGCTGGCAATCGCTGTGGGCGTCGAAGGCCGCGTCGTCGCGGCGGGTGGCGCAGCCGGGCTCGTAGCGGCCCGACGGGTCGCGCAGCACGATGACCGGGCCGCGGCGAACCTTCCCGGCCAGGGTGCGGTTGATGTCGAAGTCCTCTGCGGTCACGTCTCCGAGGGAGGTCGGGGCGACAGGGGCGGCCAGCCACACTCCGGGGGCGGCACCGCACTCGATGAGCACGATGGCGCGCCGGGACGGGGCCTGCTCGATGGTGGTGCGGATCTGCTTGATGTCCACATAGGACTGCGGTGCGAAGTTCATGGGTCGTCCCCCTACTCGCTCAGTGACCGGGCCTCGCGGACCCGACCGGATGTGGGCGCTTATGCGCTGTGCCCCACACTATCGGCGCACACCGACAGAAACTCGGTACGCGCCTTCCCTGTCTGGCGGTCAGCGGCTCGGCGGCGGGGTGATGTTGGCCGGCCAGCGGGTTGCGGTGTTCCAGCGGATGCCGTCGAGGGTCGCGTGGCTCAGATCAGCGGCGGTGAGGTCGGTTCCGCAGAGGTTGGCGCCCTCCAGGTTGGCGCCGTCGAGCCAGGCTTCGTGGAGGTAGGCATCCGACAGGTCAGCACCGCTCAGGTTGGCCGACGACATGCGGGAGCCGACGAGGTGCGCGCCGACCAGGCGGGCGCGGTGCAGGTTGATGCCCCGCATCCAGGCCTTGTTGGCCGATCCCAGCGTCGCCCCGGTCAGCTCGAGCCCGTCTAGGCGAGCCTCGTCGAGGATGCTCGTTTCCAGATAGGCGTCGGCGTCGAATTCCGCGCCGCGCAGATCCGCGCCGGTGAGCTTGACATTCCACACGCCCTTGCCGAACTGGGCGCCGCGGAGATCGGTGTAGGTCAGGTCGGCGCCGTCGAGGATCGCCTCGGTGAGGGTCGCCCCTCGCAGATCGGAATAACTCAGGTCCGCCCCGGTGAGGTTGGCCGCACTCAGCCGCACTCCGGCGGCTTTGACCCACGACATCGCCGCGCCGGTGAAGTTGACTTCAGATAAGTCCGCGCCCCAGAACTCGGCGCTCGTCAGATCAGCCCCGGACAGATCGGCGGCCACGAGCTGGTCGCAGCCGGCAAGGTTGACCTTGGACAGCGGCAGTTTCGGCTCGGGTCCCCACTGGTCTCGGATCGCGCGGATAGTCGCCATCAAGGCCTCGCGCGGGCCGGCGTTGGAGCGAAGGCCGCGCAGCCGGTGGCAGAGCAGTTGGGCGGCTTCATCCCATTTAGTCGGCAGAGCCGCCGCCGCGTCGAACAAGACGAATACTTCGTCGTTGCGGATGCTGGTCGCGAACTGGGTGGCCGCAATCGTGTACCGCTCGGACGGATGATCAGAGATCGCCTGTTCCGGCCAGCCGCCGGGGGGAACGATCACCACCAAACCTTCGTCGGGGATGGGCTGGTACTCGGCATGGGTGTCGCAATGGGAAAAACCGTAGGGCCGGCCCTCGATGCTGAACTCCCGACCGCAGTTGGAACAACTGACCAGACTCACCGCGCGCTCCCCTGCCCGTATCCCTCGGCTCCCCCGAGATTCACCTGTCTCCATTGTGAGTTAGAAGGCGGCGGTGGCGAGCATGTCGGTCAAAACGGCGTGCGCCTTCTCGGCGTCCTCGCCCTCGGCGGCGCTCAACACCGCTTCCGTCTGGTCGTCCACCAGCAGCGACAAATGAGAGCGGTGTCGCGACAGCATCACGCACGCTCGCCCCGGCTTGACCGAGAACTCATCGGCGATTCGCTTGCCCGCCAGCGGGTGCACGGCGACAACGGCGGCGCGCTCCAGTCCTTGCAGAGCATCGGCGGTGCCGACCAGGACGCCGGGATATTGGGAGAGCATGGCGCGCACGGCAGCGGCCTGGGGAACATGCGGGACCACGACGGCCACATCGTCTTCGGTGAGGTTGCGAGTTCCAGTCCCGGTCGTCAGGTCGGTGTCGTCGATGAGTTCGTGCACCCGCTCCACCGCTGCGCGGATCAACGCGCCGTCGGTGGCACCGTTGGCGACGCGCAGGGTGCGATGGGTCAACTCAGGCAGCACCTGGCCGCGCTTGGACAGGTGCTCGGCGGGGCGGCGGGAGGTGAACGGCAGTTGCGGGTAGAACCGGCCCTGCACCATCGCTGTGGTTTCAGGGCCGAGCCGCCAGGTGTATTGCAGGGCAACGGTGTTGACGATGCTGGGGTGGGCGGCCTGCAACGCAAACGGGGCTGGAACGTGCGGCCCGGTCGGCGAGGTGGCCCACCGTGAGGTATCACCGGTGATCACCGGGTCAATCTGGCCGGGATCGCCCACGCACACGATCTGGGATGCCATCGACCCCAGCGCACCGACATCGGCATACGTCGCTTGGTAGGCCTCGTCCACGATCAACACGTCGGCGCGCAGCTTTTCAGGTTCGGAGAACAGCCATTTCGATTTCGTTGCCACGCGGATCATGCCGCCGGTGTCGGGCCACATCTTCATGCCGTTGCCGACAATTGGGCAGCCGCCGGTGTCCGGGGATACGTCCGAGCGGCCCCACAGCAGGCCGACCTTGGTGTGGTCGCACACTGCCGACAGGCGGCGGGCAATGTCAATCGCCTGGGCGCGGGTCTGCGCGGCGATCCCGACCCGCAGGCCGGCACGGTGCGACAGTGCCGCCGCCAACAGTGTTGTGAGCCTTGTCTTTCCGCTTCCCGGCGGGCTGGGAACGATGGTGACGGCATCGCCGCTCCATACCGACATGAGCACCTCGGCGGTGATCGGGTCGCTGAGCAGTTCCATACCCGGCCACGTCGGGGGCTTCGGGGCCGCCTTCGGCGCCGACACTACCGGCGTAGGTGCGGAAGCACCATCGGTGCTGGGGGCGGGGTTGCGCGGCTTGAGGATTCGCATATCCCGTCACCACCTTTCGGTGTCTGGTGGCCGGGCCTCGCGGACCCGACCGGATGGTCACCCCCGAACTGCGGGGTATGCCGGTCAGCCTAACAACGGCCACCGACAGGTTCTGTTCACTTCTTGGTGCCGCCCAGTTCCTTGTCTTTGGCGTTGACGTACACCGGTAGTACACAACCCCGACGCTTTTGGGGCTGTCTACTCGGTTTCCGCCGCCGCGCACAGCACGTCGAGCGGAACATCGCGGCGGCGCACGCCGGGCGTTTTGCCCGACGCGATCCACGAATCACCCTTGAACAGCAGCCGCCGGTATCGGCTGCGCCCCATCCGTACCGTGCGCTCGTTCGGCGGGGCGGGCATGAGCGTGACCCACTGCCCGGGATTGGGGCGCTGGGCATAGGGCACCCGCGAAATCGTCAGGTGCAGCGTCCCGTTGTGGGCTTCGGCGTTCTGCACATCGCCGTAGAACAGCGTGGCCTTGTCATAGGAGTCCACCCCGCCGCTCCAGCCGACAACATCGGAGCCGACCCGCAGCCGGGAGTCCAGGCGCGGGCAGGCAAGGGTGAAGATGGCCCGGTTGGCGAAGATGACCTCACCGCCGGTCACATGGCCGGTGTGCACCGCCCGGTGCCGCCACAGCCGATCAGAGCGCAGCGCGGCGTCCCACAGATCGGCGGTATCGCAGCGCACCCGCAGCCCCATCGCCGCCACCGGAGCAGGTTCGGGATGAGTCCAGTCCCACCCTTTGGCGAAGCGTTCGGCGGCGGCCCGATAGGAGTAGGCGTCGTCCTCGCGGATCGGGGCCACCATCGCCAGCTCCTCTCCCCCGGCGATTCGCGCCGCCCAGGCCGCCAGACCGGCCACGCTGTCGCCCACCGAGAACACCTCGCTGCGCCAGTAGGCGGCGGTGCGCTCCCGGCTGGGCAGCGTGCCGGTGAGGAACCGCTGGCGGCTGTGCGCCAGCAGGTTGACCACCGCGTTGGTGCCGGGATATCCGGCCCGGTCGATCCACCAGCCGACTACCGCCGAGGCGGCACGAACGGTGTCGTCGTCGTGGCGGGAGGCCGAGCGGGCGATCTGGCCGAGCGCGGCCAGGGTGGTGCCGTCGGGGGTGATCAGTTGCAGCGGCGGGCCTTTGGGGTCCATCACCGCACCGGCTGCGGCCAGCGCGCGCAGAGCGGCGACACCGCCGGCGGTGACGGGCTTGCCGCCCTGGCGGTACACCGTGGCTTTGACCTTGCCGGCGGCATCCTGGTGGGCGTCGACGTAGATGGCCTCGGGGGTCACCGTGAACAGCGCGGCGGCGACTTGCAGCACCGGCTGGCCGGTCTTGGCCGCATAGAGGCGGCGGGCCAGATCGAAGAACTCGACGGTCACTTGGCGGCTCCGTCCTGGGCGACCTTGGCCGCGCGGCGGGCCATGTCCCAGCCGTGGCGCAAGGCGTGCGCGGCCGAGCCTTCGGCCGGTTCGTCGGGGCCGGTCACATCGGCGGGGGTCAGTCCGGTGCCGGCCAGCACTTGTGCGGCGTAGGCGTTCAACGCGTCATCAGCCATGAGTTACCACCTGTCCTTCGGTGACCACATCTCGCGGATATGGCCGTATGTGGGGCGCAGCCTCAGTGGGCCGCGCTACACCCGTAGCGTAGCGCGGCCCACCGACAGCTTTGGCGCCCTCCTAGCTCCCAGCCCCGCTGGGAACGGTCACCGTCAGCGCCCAATCGGGTGTGTCGGCGGCGGCGTGATCGTTACCGATGATCACGCACACCAGCCGTGACTTGGTGGGCTTGTCCGGCCACGGAGTCAGGCCGTCAGTCAGC
>JAUPKO010000644.1 GCA_030837395.1 Actinomycetota bacterium
ACGCTCTTCCGATCTGCATAACCCGACCCCGACCCGCACATGCCCGCCCCGGCCCCGCCAACCAGGCGCGCCGGACCCTCGCGCGGGTGGTCCCCCGCCACTGCCCGGCCCAGTTCAACGGGCGGCGGACAGCGGCGGCGGGTCAGGTGACCGGAAACCGGGGCGAAGCCCCGCGGCCCACACCCCCGAGGCGAAGCCCCGCAACGCCGAAGCGCCCCCGGCACGGTTGCGAAGAACCGTGCCGGGGGCGCCGTGCGTGCGGGTGGGGCTAGAAGTCCATGCCACCCATGTCGCCGCCTCCGGCGGGCATCGGCGGAGTCTTCTCGGGCTTGTCCGCGACGACCGCTTCGGTGGTGAGGAACAGCGCAGCGATGCTGGCCGCGTTCATCAACGCCGAGCGGGTGACCTTGGCCGGGTCGACGACGCCGGCCTTGATCAGGTCCTCGTACTCGCCGGTTGCGGCGTTGAGGCCCCAACCGGGCTCCAAGTTGCGCACCTTCTCGGCCACGACGCCACCCTCAAGGCCGGCGTTGAAGGCGATCTGCTTGAGCGGAGCCTCCAGTGCGACCTTGACGATGTTGGCGCCGACGGCCTCCTCACCGGACAGGTCCAGCGAGTCGAACGCCTTGACGGAGGCCTGGATGAGCGCCACGCCGCCACCGGCGACGATGCCCTCTTCGACGGCCGCCTTGGCGTTGCGCACGGCGTCCTCGATGCGGTGCTTGCGCTCCTTGAGCTCGACCTCGGTGGCCGCGCCGACCTTGATCACCGCAACACCGCCAGCCAGCTTGGCCAGGCGCTCTTGCAGCTTCTCGCGGTCGTAGTCGGAGTCGGAGTTCTCGATCTCGGCGCGGATCTGGTTGACCCGACCGGCGATCTGGTCGGCGTCCCCGGCACCCTCGACGATCGTCGTCTCGTCCTTGGTGACGACCACCTTGCGGGCGTGGCCGAGCTGGGTGACCTCGGTGCCGTCGAGCTTGAGGCCGATCTCCTCGCTGATGACCTCGCCGCCGGTGAGGATGGCGATGTCCTGCAGCATGGCCTTGCGGCGGTCGCCGAAGCCGGGGGCCTTGACCGCCACGGAGCGGAAGGTGCCACGGATCTTGTTGACCACCAGGGTCGCCAGGGCCTCACCCTCGACGTCCTCGGACAGGATCAGCAGCGGCTTGCCGGACTGCATGACCTTCTCCAGGATCGGCAGCACGTCCTTGACCGCGGAGATCTTCTGGTTGGCGATGAGGATGTAGGGGTCCTCCAGCACCGCCTCCATGCGCTCGGGGTCGGTCACGAAGTAGGGCGAGATGTAGCCCTTGTCGAACCGCATACCCTCGGTGAGTTCGAGCTCGAGGCCGAAGGTGTTGGACTCCTCGACCGTGATGACGCCTTCCTTGCCGACCTTCTCCATGGCTTCGGCGATGATCTCGCCGACCTGGGAGTCACCGGCCGAGATCGACGCGGTGGCGGCGATCTCTTCTTTGGAGTCGACGTCCTTGGCCATGGCCAGGAGCTCGTCACTGACGGCGGTCACGGCCTGCTCGATGCCGCGCTTGAGCGCCATCGGGTTGGTGCCGGCGGCCACGTTGCGCAGACCCTCGCGCACCAGGGCCTGGGCCAGCACGGTGGCGGTGGTGGTGCCGTCGCCGGCGACGTCGTCAGTCTTCTTGGCGACCTCCTTGACCAGCTCGGCGCCGATCTTCTCGTAGGGGTCCTCGAGTTCGATCTCCTTGGCGATGGACACACCATCGTTGGTGATCGTGGGGGCTCCCCACTTCTTCTCGAGCACGACGTTGCGGCCCTTGGGACCGAGGGTCACCTTGACCGCGTCGGCGAGGGTGTTCATGCCCCGCTCCAGCGACCGCCGCGCTTCCTCGTCAAAAGCGATGATCTTCGCCATTGAGTATTTGTTCCTTCCGGAATTCCGGTTGTGGTGGTGATCCCACGCCGTCCGCGACGAACGGCAGCGACGGCCCCGGGCCCTTCCCGGTTGGTCCCTGCCTCGGCAGTGAGATCCGGACTCGTCCCGGCTGCGCGTTATCACTCACCCGGGTCGAGTGCTAACGCATATGTTGGCACTCTCCACCCGAGAGTGCAAGCAGCGGGGTCCGTTACGCCCGTCACTGCTCGGCGGTCCAATAGCGCGGACCGCCGGCCACCAGACCGGCCGCCCCCACGATGCCGGCCTCCTGCCCGCACGAGGCCGGCACGATCTGCAGCCGCCGCACGAAGCCGAATCCGGCGTGCCGATCGAAGGAGTCGTGCAAGGGCCCGACCAGTAACTCCCCGGCGTTCATCAAGCCACCGCCGATCGCAGCCACATCGAGGTCGAGCAGCGCAGCCGCCGAGGCCAACACCTGGCCGATCGCCTCGCCGCAGCGACGGAAGGCATCGACGGCGACCGGGTTACCTTCGGTGGCGGACATCAACAGGCCTACGTCGTCGGCCCGGTGGCCCGTCGGCGGCGACCACCCCTGCTGTTGCGCCCAGGCCACGATCGCGGGCCCTCGTGCGATCGCCTCCAAACAGCCCCGACCGCCACAGGCACACGGCGGGCCATCCGGGTCGACCACCACGTGCCCGATGTGCCCGGCGTTGCCGAGCCCACCGTTGATCACCCTGTTGCCCAAGATGAGGCCGCCGCCGACTCCGGTCGACACCACCAACCCCAACGCATTGGCGCTGCCCCGTGCCGCACCCACCCAATGCTCGGCCACTGCGAGGCAGACCGCGTCGTTGTGCACCCGGGTCGGTCCCAGCGGCCACTTCTCGTGGATCCGCGCCGCCAGGGGAAACTCCCGCCACTGCGGCAGGTTCAACGGCGAGACCACACCGTGCGGCCACTGCATCGGCCCGGCGCAGCCGCAACCGATGCCGACCACACGTGCCACCCCGGCCGCCGCGAGCGCCTGATCCCCGGCCGTCATCAGCGCCTGCCACAGGTCCTCGGCGGAGTCCGCGGCCGCGATGGCGACCCTGGCCACACTGAGCAGGTGGCCGTCCGGCCCGACGACACCGGCGGCCATGGTGGTGCCGCCCACCTCGATCCCCAACACTGCCTCGTCCACGCCCGCTGGAGCCCGGCCGCTTCCCACCGTCATCACCCCGGCATGGTCGCAGAGGAAGCCCTCGGGATGCACCCGTCACCGGTGAGGTGCAGATGCATCGGAGACGTCTGGAGTCGACGGGCTGGTCAGACACCGCTCGTCGGCGCGGCCCGACGCAGTGTCTCGGGCATGAAGATCGAAGTCACAAGGCCGAGCCCGACGATCACAGCCGCGACCAGGAAGGCTGGACCGAAGCCGGCGGCATCGAGCACCACACCCGCGGCGAGAGGTCCGATGATCGCCCCGAAGTCGCTGACCATCTGGAACGCCGCCACCACGGTTCCGCCCGGGCGGCCGTGCGCGACGTCACCCACCACTGCCGCCGGGGCCGGCCCGAGGAACGCGCCGGACACCCCGAACGCAGCCATCGCTGCCAGGAACAGCCACACCTGCACCCCAGCCGCCAGCATGAGCATGCCGGCGACGCTGGCAATGCCCCCGATGATCAGCGCGGGCTTGCGCCCCCGATTGTCCGCCATCCGCCCGGCCGGCAGCAGCAGCACCGCCTGCACGGCAGCGGCCACCAGAAAGCCGATGCCCGCCAGGGTGGGGCCCTGCCGCATCCCCTCGACGACGAACAGCGGCACCAACGCCGAACGTAGCCCGAAGATGCTGAAGCCATTGCCCAAGTTGGTCGCGATGGCTGCCAGGTAGGCGCGGTTACGCAGGGCTTCGCGCAACGGTAGGGGTGTACCGGGGTTCTCGGGTAGTGCCGCGGTTGGGGCGTGGCCCGATTGCACCGCCGCCCCGGTTTCGGTGGGGATCGCCGGCACGGGTTCCGGGTC
>JAUPKO010000645.1 GCA_030837395.1 Actinomycetota bacterium
CAGCAGCGACGACACACGACTGCGGGTCACGCGAGTGGGGACAGGGCTGGAGCTGCGGCGCCCTTCCAAGATGGCCTCGATAGTGGCCTGGTTGTTGTATCCGAAACCGTGAGTGGGGACGCCTAGTTCGTCGGCGATCTGACGGTGAGTCTTTCCTGCCTCAAGTCCTCGGTAGGTGTCGCCGAGCCGGGACTGGTTTTTGCGGAGGACCTCGCGCAATTCCTCGGCCACTTCAGGCGATGGCAACATCGGAGTGTCACTCATGACCAGTCCCCGTCAGTGACCTGCGCGATCCCGACCATCACCTGTGCGGCTTGCGCCTCGCGCACTCGAATCTGGGTCTCACAGGAAGGCTCAATGACCCGCACTTGAATGTCGTGTGTCCGGATGGCCTCCCTCACCCAACCCCGAACAGAACCTTCGGCCGCCTCGCTAGCAAACACGAGGACGCACAGGGGGCTCAGCCCGCCGATTGGGACGCTCTCCTTCACCAGCAGGAGCTTCAAGACGTCGGTCGCGACCTTCTTCAGTTGGGCCCCCTTGAGCGTGCCGATGCATGCATAGATCTCGACACAGTGAGTTCGCTGCTCGTCGACACCGTCAAGTGAGACCAGAGCGCCTCCGATATCCCACGACCCAGTCTCGAGAACGACGCCCAACTGTCCGGAAAGGGCCTTCAGAATCTCCGTCTCCGCGCCACGCTGGGCCTGGGAATCGTGCGGGCTTACCGACATCACGTGCACTCCTGTCGGCTCTCGTGTCGAAGCCCGTGGCCGGGGGCTGGGTCCAGAACGGAACGGTAGGGCTCTCCAACGGCGGCGGCTGATTGGAGGGCGTCGTAGACGGCCAGGATTCGGTTCCTGGTTCGATACTCGCCGTAGGCCGCGTCGTCCTTGCGCCGAACGATGGGAAACGTCTCCATGATGTACCGGACGTCGTTGCGCTCGATGCCGTACAGGTGGAAGAAGGCCGCATCCAACTCAGACCGAAGCCACGAGCGACGCTCGTCATCCCAGATGAAGGGCGGGTTGACCTTTCCCTCCGGGTCCGTGTCGCCTAGGTCCTCAGCAAACGAGGCCATGTCCCAGGCCGTGTACGTCAACTCCAGAACCCGCGACCGCAGCCAGTCCCCCCATCTCTCGGTCACGGTAAAGGGAGCGACGGCCTCAATATCCACTTTGCCAGGCACAGGAAGTTGCTTCATCGTGAAGTACTTGACGTGGGTACCGCCCACCTTCTGTCGAGCGACGAAGTCGAAAGCCAGAGAGTCCAGAGCAGCAAGAACTGCGACCACCCCGGCGACTGCGTCATTCGGTAGAAGGAGGAGAGTGCCACCTTCGGGTGACGCTCTCAAGCCAACGCCCGAAGCGATGACCGTTCTCTCGTCTGTTGAGCGCGCAATATCACGCCAACCCATCAGCCACTGCTGACTCCAACGACTCGCAAGCCGATTTGCCACCTCCTCTCCCTCCACCCAGTACCTCGGAAGCGCGGCGAAATCGGGCTCAACCTTCTCGGCCATAGTCACGTCACGGGCGGCCGGTTGCCCTTTGGAGTCCACTGTCCCGTCGTAGGTCGCCCAGCGATGATCAAACTGATGCAGCATCTTCGCCTCGTACAACGGCAGCATCCGTTCGATGATCAACGTCTGAGCTGCGCCATCTAGTGGGTTCCCCCGCTCAGCTCCCATACTGCGAAGTTAGTTTGCGATTGCCCCTGGTGTCCTCGCGGCGGGCTACTTCACGGCCATCAGGCACTCTTGTCGGATGTATCCATTCCCCGCGCGGCCGTTCCGAAGCAAGCTCGCGAAGCCAAGGCCAGTGAACGACACCGCGAAGCGCCGGAGTGGCGAGCCGCTGACCGACCCTCTGCGAAATGTCAAGTTGAGTTGCCACCGCACCCCGGACATTGGGTGGGGGAATCGTCCATATGAAACAGGTTCGCAAGCAGAGTGCGGAAGTCCCGCGGCACCGCAAGGCAAGCGTCGAGGTTCTGTTGTGAATCGGCGAGGGCGAGCAATTCCTTCATTGATGCGCGTCGACGAATCAGCAGTCTCGCGCGATTGAGCCCGAGCATCTCGACCGTCACGTTCACCCGTTTTGTGCACCGTGCACACAATTCAGGGCGAGCGATGATGTCCGCACTTCCCCCCAGGGCCAGGAAGTCATGCGGATTCTCTGCCGATGGATCTATTAGACCCGCATCGAAGCGGTCCCCCTTGAAGTTCCCGCAATGATCGCTCAGTTGACAGGAAGCAATCAGGTTGTGCCACGAGAAGGCAAGACTGGGGAAGGAGCTCTTGGGGCGGAAATGGTCGACATGCCAGCCGGAATTGGGGCCGCGAGTTCCGCTGGGTCGAACCTCGCAGTAGGCGCAGTATCCGTGCTGACTCTCGACCAGTTGCTCTCGTACGATCCGCGCACACCCATCCTGGACCGCCCTGCTCCAGAGATCTCGCAGGGGCTCGTAGCGGGCCAAGCAACCCGGCGACGGACCTCGTTTGAAGGCGTGCACGTCTACTCCCGGCGCCCGCGTCCGTCGGCCCCTGGCCTGACCCGCCAGAGTCGGAGCGGGTAGTAGTCCGACCCAAAGTGGTCCTCCAACTCGGCTATCTCGACCGATGTCAGGGGATCAGAGACATCTGTCCTAGCCATCAGACGGTTGATGCGACGCCTCCACTCCGTCTGAGGCAAGGGATCCACACCGAAGACGTCCGCAAGCACATCGCCGGCTTCTACCCCTTCTGTCTGCGCGTCCGGATGCGTTATGTGGGTACGCCCGTTACCAAGTCGTTGATGATCGAGCACCCACACGCATTCTCTCGCGACGGTGGAGATCACCTGCGGAGAGTGAGTGGTGACGATCCACTGGATACGCGGCAGCGCTCTACGCAACGACGGCAGCACCTGCTGCTGCCACTCAGGATGAAGGTGAAGATCAACCTCATCAATCAGAACAATACCCCCGACCTCGCGCAAGTCCAACTCTCGGATATCGCCATTCAGAAGTCCGATGCGTCGCACGATATCGCCGACCAGGCCCAGCATGGTGCGAACACCATCGCTCAGTTGGCGCACGGGCAGCCATAGGGCTTCCACATGCTCCGCGTGCTCGGATTCCCGACCCCCCGAAGGCGCACCGGCCATCTCTGACACTTCTGCCATCAGTTCGCCCTGCAACGCGACGTACTCCACCGCAGTGACGCCAATCGGACGCAGCACGATTTCCATGACTGCCTTGAGAAATTCCAGCAGCCGCTCGGGGAGGCCCCTCGTGCTCGCCAGCCCCTTATCCAGGGTCAATGCCTGGATCCAATCCTGAAAAGAGTCGAAGTCAACCCTGGGATCGAGGCAATCCCGATAGCCATCCTCCAACTGCATTCCGCGCCTGGCCGTTGTGTGAGACTGCTTGCTCCACAGGCGTCCGGTCCCGTAGTACGCGACGACAGGGAGCGGGATTCCCCTTCCTCGCGCCTCCCTCATCCGCTCCGCGAGCGCACTCACGGGGGAGGCACCTGCGCGACGGGTACGGGCGGAGGCTCTGGAATCGCGCGACACGTGCCACTTAAC
>JAUPKO010000646.1 GCA_030837395.1 Actinomycetota bacterium
CCCTTGTAGACGGCTCCGGGCACGACGACGGCCCGTCCCTGCTCGCACGCCACGAGCCCGGCCTCGGCCACGTCGTCCGCGTCCAGCCATAACCAGTCCGGCACGTTGCCGGTGTCCATCGCGGCCCGGGCGTGGAACTCGGTCCGGGTGAAGCCAGGGCACAGGGCCGTCACGTGCACACCCGCCGAGCGATACCGCGCCGACAGACTCTCGGCGAACACAGTGGTCCACGCCTTGGCCGCCGAGTAGGACCCACTGGTCAGGAACGACGCCACACTCGACACGATCAGCACCCGACCCCGACCCCGGGCGACCATGCCCGGCAGAGCCGCGTGCGTCAGCCGCATGGGCGCCTGCACGAGCACGTCCAGCATCGCCTGCTCGGCGTCGAGGTCGCTGCCATCGAACGGTTCCTTCACCCCGAAGCCAGCGTTGTTGACCAACCACTCCACGGGCCGATCCGGGTCGGCCAGCCGTCCCTCGACCTCACGCGACGCGGCCAGATCGGTCAGGTCCGCGACGAGTACCTCGGCTTCGACGTGGAACTGACGACCCACCTCGGCCGCGAACTCGTCCAGGCGGGCTCCATCCCTGGCCACGAGCACGAGGTTGTGCCCGTGGCCAGCCAACTGCCTGGCGATGCTGCGCCCGATACCCGCTGTCGCGCCGGTGACCAGCGCCGTGGCCACTGCGCTCAGCGGCCCTGGTTGGCCACCGCGGCGGCAGCCTCGGCGGCGGCGTCCGGGTCGAGGTACTCGCCGCCGGGCACGATCGGCTTGAGGTCGGCGTCGAGGCGGTAGACCAGCGGGATGCCGGTCGGGATGTTGAGCGCGGCGATGTCCTCGTCGGAGATGCCGTCGAGGTGCTTGACCAGCGCCCGCAGCGAGTTGCCGTGCGCTCCGATCAGTACGACTTTGCCATCGCGCAGGTCCGGCACGATGCCGTCGTACCAGTACGGCAGCATCCGGCGAACCACGTCTGCCAGGCACTCCGTGGCCGGGCGTTGCTCAGGCGCCAACCGGGCGTATTTCGGGTCATCGGTCTGGGCCCACTCGTCGTCGGGCGCGATGGGCGGCGGCGGGGTGTCGTAGGAGCGCCGCCACAGCATGAACTGCTCCTCGCCGTACTCGTCGAGGGTCTCCTTCTTGTTCTTGCCCTGCAGGGCGCCGTAGTGCCGCTCGTTGAGGCGCCAGGACCGCTTGACCGGCAGCCACAGGCGGTCCGCGGCGTCCAGCGCGAGGTTGGTGGTGCGGATCGCTCGGCGCTGCAGCGAGGTGTGCACGACGTCCGGGTGCAGCCCGGACTCTGCCAGCAACTCGCCGGCGCGGATGGCTTCGGCCTCGCCCTTCTCGGTCAGGTCGACGTCGACCCACCCGGTGAAGAGGTTCAGCGAGTTCCACTCGCTCTGGCCGTGACGGAGAAGGATCAGTGTGTAGTCATCGCTCATGGGTGACAGTCTGCCGTGCCCGGCCCGATGATGCGCCGTGGCGAGCTACTCGGCGGCGGGCTTTGTGGCCTCGTCCGGTGCGAGGTGGCCGAACGCAGCGAGATTCGCCGTGCTCTCGCCAGCCTTGAGCCGCCACGCCCACTCGGCCCGGATCGCCGACGAGAAGCCCAACTCCAGCAAGGTGTTGAACACTTGGTCGGCATTGAGCAGGACCGAACCCATGAGCCGATCCATGACGTCCATGTCGAACCCGCCAGCGGGCAGACTGCCGACCAGGAACACATCCCCGTACTGGTCGATCGCGTAGCCGAGGGCGAACATCCGACGATTGCGTTCCAGGAGCCACCGGTGCACCGCGTCGGCGTTCTCGTCCGGGTGCCGGATCACGAAGGCGTTGACCGTCACGGTGTCGGCTGAGACCGTCAACGACACAGTGGTGCGCAGCTTCTGCTCGCCGGGCAGCACTACGACGATGTCGCGGTCGCTGGTGCGCTCCCACTCCACACCGGCGTCGCGGCACCAGTCGACGATGGCGGTCAGGGCGTTCACGCCCACCGCCGTTGCGCGTCGGCGGCGCTGTGCCGGTGACGCGCCAGCACCTCGGCATAGGTGCGAAGGGTCTCGGCCGTTGTGGCCTCCCAGCCGAACCGCTCCGCCTGCCCGCGGGCGCCGGCGGCCAGCCGGTGGCGCACCTGCGGCGAGGCGATCACCCGGGACAGCGCCGCCGCCCAATCGTCGCCGTGATGCCCGTCAACCAGCAGCCCCGAGATCCCGTCGGCCACGACCGTACGCAGGCCGCCGACGGCCGCGGCCACCACCGGGGTGCCGCAGGCCTGGGCCTCCGCGGCCACCAGGCCGAAGGACTCCGAGTAGCTCGGGACGGCCACCAGCGTGGCCGCCCGGTAGAGGTCGACGAGGTCCGGCCGAGCCAGCGGCGGCAGGAAGGTGGTGCGATCCGCCAAGCCCAGCGCCGCCGCCTGCGCGCGCAGGCGCTCGGGCATATCGCTGCCGTTGCCCGACGGGCCGCCGCAGATCACCACGTGGGGGGCCGCACCGTCCGCGGCCGGGGGCATTCGCGCCGCGGCCGCCAACAGCAGGTCCGGCGCCTTCAGCGGTTGCAGCCGGCCGACGAACACCAGCAGCGGCGCCACCGGGTCGAGCCCCAGGTGGCGCCGGGCCGCGTGCGCATCCCCTGCCGTGAAGACCTCCAGGTCGACCCCGGGGTGGACAACAGCCACTCGATCCGCCGGTGCGTCGTAAAGCGAGTGCAGGTCCGCGGCCTCGGCCTCGGTGTTAGCGATCAGCGCATCGGCGACCTCCACCACTTGCTGCTCACCGATGACGCGAGAGGCCGGCTCGGGGGCATCGTGGGCACCCCGATCGCGGTTCTTGACCTTGGCCAACGTGTGCATCGAGTGCACCAGGGGTACATCCCAGCGCTCCTTGGCCACCCACCCCACCTGGCCCGAGAGCCAGTAGTGGCTGTGCAGCAGGTCGAACCAGCCCTCCGGTCGGCTGGCCTCGGCCCGCAGGACCCCAGCGCTGAGCGCACAGAGTTGGCCGGGCAGGTCCTCTTTGCGCAGGCCCTGGAAGGGTCCAGCGACGACGTGTCGGACGGTCAGGCGATCGGCGATCTGCTCGGTTGCCGGTTGGCTGCTGTCAGTGGCCCTCGTGAACACCTCCACCGCCACCCCCGCCGCGGCGAGTCGCCGCGATACCTCCCACACGTATACGTTCATGCCCCCGGCGTCGCCGGTGCCGGGCTGGCTCAAGGGTGACGTGTGCAGCGACAGCATCGCCACCCGATCGGGCAGGTCGGACAGCCGCCGGCGGGTGCCGCGGCCGCCGATCACGTCGCGGTCCGCGAGTAGGGCTCGCCGGTGACGATGTGCATGATCCGCTTGTTGATGGTCACCGCGTGGTCGGCGAAGCGCTCGTAGAACCGGGAGACGAGGGTGAGGTCGACCGCCGCCTCCACACCATGGGTCCAGGCCGGCGACAACATGATGTTGAACATCTCGCGGTGCAGACGGTCCATCTCCTCGTCGGTGTCGACGGCGCGTTGGGCCTGCTCCAGGTTGTGCGAAGCCATGGCGGCACCGGTCTGGTGCACGATCCGCTGGGCAACCGCGCCCATATCCGAGATCACCCCGCGCAGTTCGACCGGCACCACCGAGTAGGGGTAGCGCAGCCGGGTCGTCTTGGCGATGTGCGTCGCCAGATCGCCCATACGCTCCAGCGACGAGGCGATCCGCAGGGCGGACAGCAGGCGCCGCAACTCGCCCGCGACCGGCTGCTGCAACGCCACCAATTGCGTTGCTCGTTCGTCGATCTCGGAGTTGATGGTGTCGAGGCGGGCATCTTCGGAGATCACCCGCTCAGCCGCGGTCAGGTCGGCGTCGAGCAGGGCCTGGGTGGCAAGACTCATGGCTCTGCCCACAAGTCGGGTCATCTCGATCAGCAGGGTGTCGATCTCCTGCAGCGACTCACGGTAGGCCTCTCTCACACCTGTGAGGATAGGCCCATCCGGGGTGGGAGCACACACCCGTTCGCTGAGGGCAGGTGTCCTTCGGTGCCGCACAGGCGTCCAGTCGGTGACGGGGGTCTGTCTGCTGCGTGAATGATCGCCTCCGCAGCCGACGGGAAGGTTACGCAGGCCCGCGCGGCGCCTATCCTGAGCACGTGGAGACAGCCACGCTCATCGTCATCGCCGCCCTCGGGGCCCTCGTGGGTGTGCTGTCTGCTGCGCTGTGGTGGCAGACCCACCGCATCGTTGAGCAGGTGGCCCAGATTCAGGAGGCTCGCAACGATGCCGAGTCGCTGCCGATCGGCCAATTGCTCGCTGTGCTACCGGGTGCATCGATCCTGGTGAACGGTGCCAACGGTGCCGTGGAGCGCGCCACCGCGAAGGCGATCAGTCTGGGCCTGGTGGTGTCCGATCGGCTGTCCAGCGTCGAGATGCGCTCGCTGGTCTCCGAGGTGCACCGGGACGGCATCACCCGTGAGTACGACGTCGACATCCGACGGCCGTCGCTGGCGCGACACGAGATGGAGTTGCGGGTACGGGCAGCGCCGGTGGGTCAGGGCTCGGTGCTGCTGCTGGTGGACGACGTGTCCAGTGCCCGCCGGGTCGACACGGTGCGGC
>JAUPKO010000647.1 GCA_030837395.1 Actinomycetota bacterium
CGCTCTTCCGATCTTGGTGGGCGGTCAAGTTCGGGAACTTCGCCCGCACCAACGCCGCGACGCCGGACACAATCGCCGCCGAGAACGACGTACCCACCGGTGCGACGAGCTGCTGCTCTCGGTTCTCCTCGGCGTTGATCAACCCCGCACCCCGCGGCGAGAGCGACACCACATCGGTTCCCGGGGCGGCGATCCCCACCCACGGCCCGGCGAGGCTGAAATCCGGCCGCGGGCTGCCGGCCGCGTCGACTGCCCCGACGCTGAGCACGTAGTCAGAAAACCAGGCCGGCGTCACCACGGTGGTCACCCCCGCCCAGTTGCGGGGATCGTTGGGAGTCAACGGATTCGACATCGGATTCTGTTTGCAGTCGTTGTCCACGGCGCGCAGATTCCCCGCCGCCGCCACAATCACCACGTCCTTGTCGACCGCCGCGTAGCGGATTGCCGCGCCCAGTGCCCGCTGGTCGACGATCTTGTCGACCGGCATGCACGACACCTCCGAAATATTGATGACCTTGGCCCCCAAATTGGCGGCATGCACGATGGCCAACGCCATGGTCTGCACGTCGCCAGCTTTGCGGCGGCTCACCGGATCAGGGTCGGAGAAGGCGTCTACGGGGCTGAACGCCAACGAGGACTGCCGGATCGAAATGAGCTTTACCTCTGGGGCGATGCCGGTGAACGCATCCGGCGGAGGCCAGGGAGCCGGGGCCGCCGGAGCGGGAGCGGTTCCCTCGCCGACAGATTCCGGGGCCGGGCCGGAAACCGCGACGGGCTCCGCCAGCGGTGGGTCCGGCGCTTCGGTGTGCAGCGCTGCGGGCGCTTCGCCGGCCGATGAGGGAGGTTGCGAGGATGACGTCGGCGCGGCGCCGCCGGGTTCCGGGGCGCCGGCCGGGGGCGCGGCTTCTCGTGGCGGCGGCGCAGAGTTGCCGTCGTTGGGCCACGCCGCTATCAGCGAGGCGATCCAGGTTCCGTGGGCGTCGCAGTCACTGAGGCCGTCGCCGCCCTCGATGTAGTCACCCCCGCCGGTCAGGGTCGGAAGCCGAGGATGAGGACTCACCCCGGTGTCGATCACCGCCACGGGCACCCCGCTGCCGCGGCCGAACTTCCAGGCCTCGGCAAGATTGAGCCCGTCGAGGTATTTGGGCTGCACCCGGTAGTCGGTGCCCGGCAGCGTCCCGACCCTGGTGCACAGCGCCCCCGAACGCATCGCCTGCTGCGGGCCGGGAGTGCCATCGGCAGGAGTAGCGGCGGGGTCGATCGTCGGCGGCTCGATCGCCGCCGCGGTCGGTGCCCCGCCCAGCGCCGACATCCCCACCAGTACCGTCGCGGCCGCCGCGGCGGCAAGGCGGTGCGCTGTCCTCACGAGCGGTACCGGATGGCGGCGAAAACCCCCATGAGCCAGAACGCCAACGGGAAACACGCAAAGAACAGGGCGTAGCCGATCCATTCCACCGTGAGTTTGAAGACCGGGTTGTAGACCGAGTTCGGTACCACCGCGGCCGCCACCAATCCGGCGGCGGGCACAACGACGAGGACAGCGCACGCCGCCAACAGCGTTGTCGTGCTGTGCAATTGAACAGCGAACCGCAACGTCACCACCATCACCGCAGCCACCGCGCTCACCGCCAAAATGGTGGCGTGGGTGCGGTCGGAGTAGCGGCGGGCGTGCAGCAGCACCGCCCCGGACAGGGTCAGGCAGAACGCCAGCGCCAAGGCCCGGTGATCACGGGTGGGGTCGCACAGCCATCCGCAACACACCACCAGCAGCACACCCAGCCCGGTGAGCAGTCCGGTGATGATGCAGCGGGCACGGTCTGCGGCCAACAGGGTGTCACGCACCGAGGCAGGTCCGTCGAGCTGGGGATCTTCCCCGCCGGCCACGACGACCGCCGCAGGCAGATCAGGTCGGGTCTCGAACACGCCCCGGCCCGCCGCCGACGGAAACACCGGCAGCCGCAGCCCGGCGGCCCTGCGGGCCAGCGACGGTGTCTTCTTCAACGTCAACGTCAGCGCGAGCAGCACGCAGCACAGCACGGTCGTGGCCGAGCTGAGTGCCACCATGCGCACCAGCCCGGCGGCGAGCACCGTCACCGCCAGCACGATCGCGGTCGTACACCATGCCAGCGGGCCGCCGACGAACCGCAGAGTCAGTGCTGCTCCCGCCAGAATCGCCGCCGCCCCGACAGCGACGTGCGGGGCGCCCAACGCACCGGGAACCGCAGCGCCCAGGCCGACTGCCAGGGCCCCCACTCCGGTCAGCCGGAGCACGTCGGCGACGCCGCGCAGGGTCCGACTCCGGCTGTACGCCGGCTGGGCCAGATCCGCTGCGGTCTCCGGACGCAACATGATGACCGCGGAGGCCGACAACAATGCGATTGCCACACCGATCGCGATCGCCGCAGCCAGCCAGCCAGGATGCTGATAGCGCCACCGGGTCAGCACCGCCAGGGCGGCCAGCACCCCGACACTGAGCAGGGTCACCCCGACCCGCGCCGCCCACGCCGGGGTGACCGGTGGCCAGCGTTTGCGCAACTCGGCCGGAATCGCAGAGGTGACGTGTTCGATCACCGGGATACGGTGCTCGTCGTCTTCAACGAACCGCAGCCACAGCCGGGTGCCGTCGAGCACCCCCTGATCGGCCAGTGACCGCGTTGCCCGCAACGGCGTTCCGTCCACCCAGCACAGCGCCCACCGGCCCCGCTTGGCAGCACCCTCGGCGGTCTGTGGCGGGCTCAGGCGCGGTTGACCGACCTCGGCAAGACGCCCATTGACCAGATCGACCAGGGCGGCGATCTGCACACCGACCGCGGCGACGGCATCCATCCGTATTCCCAGCATCGCCTCACCGGCCATCAGTCCCACCAGGACGCGGTGGCCGGCGCGCACCTCGGGTTCCCCGAGCGGGGCCGCCTCGGCAGCGGCCACCGGGTGCAGCGAGGTCACCGGGCGCCTACCGCGCCGCTGAACCCCTTGGCCAGCCAGGCCGCCACGTCGATATAGGCCAGCTTGGTGCGCTTAGCCAGCTTGGTGGCGTCCAAGGTGCGGGCGTCGCGCAGATGCGGGTCGAACGGAATCGTCTTGACCGCGCCCACCCGTGGGCCGAGGCTCTTCTCCACGGTGCTGACGAACTCGTCGTCGGCGTTGCCATGCAGATCGTTGAGGACGACCGCCGAGCGGCGTAGCAGGTCGTGGCTGTTGCGGGCGTCCAGCCAGTCCAGCGTGGTTTCCGCCGCTGCCGCGCCGTCGTAGCCCATCGTGCCCACCACGACCAGGGCGTCGGCCCGGGCGAGCACGCTGCGCATCACCCAGTGTTCGATGTCAGGCCCGCAGTCGATCAACGCCAGTTGATAGAACCGGCGGGCTCGGTGGATGACGGCGTCGAACACCTCCGCCGACAGCGCCAGCGGGTTGCCGACGTTCTGGTTGCCGGCCAGCACTTCCAGGCCCTGCTTGTTCTTGCCGGTGTAGGACCTCGCCATCGGATAGGTAGTAATCCGATCATCGGCCATGAAGTCGCGCACCGTCGCGGTGGCCGCCGGGTCGATGAACCGCCCCAGCTTCCCGTAGGTCGGGTGGGCATCCAGGGCGATCACCGGCTCGGTCCGGTAGCTGGCGTAGGTGGTGCCCAATGCGGCGGTCGTGCGGGTCTTGCCCACCCCGCCGCCTACCGAGAGCACCGCGATCGTGTAATTGCCCGGGATGTTGGCGGTGATGGCGGCGATATTGGCGCGCAGCGCCAACTCTGCCGGGCCGGCGCCGAGGTTGATCAGCTTGCCCGAGCCGACGTAGATGCCTTTGCGCCACCCCATCTCCGGCGGAGGTTTGCTCTCCTCACCGGCGTCTTCGACCCGCAGCAGCGACGAGCCCGGCTGGAACGTTGAGGTGTGAGCCGACCCACCCGCCGGGGACGGCGCCCAATGCTGCTGGGGTTCCATGACCGCCGGTGGCTGCGGCCGAGCCGTGGCCGGGCCGTCCGGCCAGGCCCGCTGGCCGGGATGGGCATTGGCGTGAGGGGGCGCTGCGCGCGGCGGGGCCGCGGCGGCCGGGCGCTGCCGGGGCGGGGGCGAGACATGGACAATCTCGGTCATCGCGCTGGCCGTCTCCACCGCCTGCGGCGCAACCGGGCGGTGCATGTAAGCCAGCGGGTCCTCAGCCGGCTCGGCGGGACCGGCGGCTTCCACCGCGGTGGTGGGCTCGTCCACCCCCGGGGCCGGGGGCGCCTGCGGCTCGGCCAACGGGTCGGCGGCCTCGTCGGCGGTCTTCTCGCCACCTTCCAAATACCGGCTCTGGAAGTTCGGGTCCATGGATTCCCCCGTCTGTGGTTGTGCTGACATCGTTGGTATTTCCAATACTAGGGACGACGGCGACCGCTTACGGCCAGACGCTGAACCAGTTCTGCGGCAATCGCTTTGGGATCACAGTCACTCAGAATCGGGTGTGGGAAGCCCAATTCCGGACGTTCAGACCGGCCAAGACGGCCTTGATGCCCGCCTCGACTTGTGTGAGCGTCGCCGGGGCGATCGCCATCCACTGCTGACCCGAACCGCGCACCGTTGCCAGCTGATAGGTGACAACACGGCCGGCGTCGCTCGCTCGGACATCCACCGCCCCAGCGGACGAACGTGTGTGGGTGTCATCGAAAACCCTTGCGTAGAAAACTGCTTCGGCGGCGGGATGCTCGAATGTCTCAGCGAGCTCGGCCAACGCAGCACCGCGCACGCCCAGATCCCGCAGTGTCGAAGTGATTCCGCGCCCTGCCGATCCGGTAGCCGAGATCAATTGGGCGGCAGGAACATTGATCGGCGCTATGCGTGACGGCTCTGAAACATGAGCACTGTCGAGCAGACTCACCATCGTCTGGGCCAGCCACGCCGGCTCCCCCGCGCCAAGTTCGGGCGACACAGTGTCGATGGTGATGTCATCGCCGGCGCGGGCCGCTGACACCCACCGGCCGTTACGGCGGGCCAGAACCACCCGCAGCTGCTCATCGGGCACTGCCCGCCAGGTCGCCGGGTCACTGGCCCGCTCGGGTTCCCACACAAGCGGGCCCCGGGACACCAGCAGCACCGCCTCCACGTCGGGCACGGCCAACACGTCCATCCGTGAGGCCAACTCCGGCACCACAGCGCCAGCGGCGTCGACCAGGCCCGCCTCACGCAGACTGTCCACCCCCGGATGCCGGCCCAGCCAGTCGTCGCTGCGGGCCGCCGCATACGGCCGCGCCCGCAGTTCCGGGGCCAGCCGAGCCACCCCCATCAGTGCCTGCAGCAGCCACAGCGCGTCCACGTTGAGCGTGGCCGGCCGCGCGGCGGTGTCTTCGGCGATCACAAGGACTCCTTTGATGTTGAAAAGCCGACGGCGGCACCACCTTTGGGAAAGGGATGCCGCCGTGGTGCTGTCGCGGAGGCGGCAGCAGATCGGGTGCGTCGTTAGACGCCCCAGCTGCTCCCGACCGCCTTGTCATTGGCCTCCGTGTCGCCCAGAGTCCGGTTGACCCTGGTGCCGTGGTCCGCCAAGTTCTCAAAGATCGTGCGGAAATTGCGGTTGAGCTCGGTGACGAACTGTTCGTACGCCCCGGCGCCCTGGGACTTCCAGAAGTCCGCGCACGCGTTGACGTCGCCGAGGATCTGCTGATGGACAGCCTCCAGGCTGCTTGCCGAGCTACCGATGGTGGCTGCGTGCTGGCCGACGTCGCCGTAGTTCCATGCGATGGTCATTTGGTGTGATCTGCTTTCTGCCGGTGGGGGACTGTGTCAGGACCGCAGCGCGCTGGCGGCGGTCTGCTCGTTGTGCTCGTAGGTGTCGGCGCTGCGGTTGAGGTTCTGCGAGGTGAACGTCATCATCTCGTGAATGTTGCGAAACGCCCGGTCCAGTTCGGACATGGTGTTGAACGACGCCGCCTCGGCCAGCCCCTTCCACGATCCGCCCGACACGCTCTGCGCCGAAGCCATCACCTTGGCGGACTCGGCCTGGATAGCGTCGGCGTGTCCCTGGAACTTGCCCGCGTACACGCGCATCTCGTTGGGGTCGGTCATCAAGCTCATGTGGTGCTCCTTGTTTCAGCTGTGGCCCGGGCGAAACGCTGACGAGCCGATATTGGGTTGTGGTTCGAGTATTGCGGCAGCCCGGAATTGTTGCTGCCACCGTGACCGTTGACTTGTGCCCCTCCCTGTTGGCGTTGCTGTCCGCGGATGGCCGTCGTCTAGCGAGGCCTCGGCAGCACCCGTATGGGGGTGCCGTACCGGGGACCGGAATCCCCGCTGGAATCCCGGCCCGCAGAGCCCAGCGGGCTCACGGGTGCCATCCCCGGGCCGCCGGCGCTGCTCGCCGGCGCAGCCGCCGCCGACGCACCCGCCGCGCTCAGCGCCGGGGCTGCCCCGACCGGCTGGCCGGAGGCCCAGCTCGCCGGCACCGACAGTCCGCCGATACGGCCCACCCCGCCAAGGCCGGCCGAAATCGGGCCCAGTCCGCCACCGCCGATGCCACCCAGCCCACCGACACTGCCCACGCCGCCTGCGAGCGACCCCAGCCCGCCGATCCCGCCGGCGGTCATCAACGGAGCGGCGGCGTCGGCGGTGCCGAGCGTGCCGCCCATCAGCGAGGCCGGATTGGATGCCATCGACATCAGCGGGCTGAGCAGGCTTTGGAATTGCCCCAGCCCCTGGGCGGGGGCACTGAACCCCTGCATGGCCGGCTGGGCAAGCCCCTGCAACATCTGCGGCACCATCGACATCAACTGCGGCCCCATGCCGAGAATCGCCTGGGCGTCCATCCCCGCCGGTAGCGAGGACGTCTGCTGGGACACCGTCGCCGCGTGCTGGCCTGCCTGCCCCGCTGCCTCGCCGCTGGCCTGGGCCACCGCGGCAGCCTGCCCGGCAAGACCACTGGGATCGGTCATCGGCGGTGGTGGGGTGAACGGCATCAGCGCACTGGTCAGTGCGGCCGCGTCCGCGGAATACCCGTACATCACCGCGGCGTCCTGAGCCCACATCTCCTGATAGGCCGCTTCGGCGGCCGCGATCGCCGGGGTGTTGACCCCGAGGAAGTTGGTGGCGATCAGAGTTTCCAGAGTGTCGCGATTGGCCTCGATCAACGGCGGGGGAATCACCGCAGCTCGCGCCATTTCGAAGGTCTGCGCCGCCTGCGCCGCCGAGGCCGCCGCCTGTTCCGCCTGCCCAGCGGTCTGCGTCATCCAGGACACATACGGTGCGGCGGCGGTCGCCATCCCCACCGATGACGGTCCCTGCCAGGCGCCCCCGGCCAAGCCGGCCACAACAGCCTGAAACGCGGAGGCGGTCGACCCCAACTCGGCGGCCAAACCCTGCCACGCCGCTGCCGAGGCGACCAGCGACATCGACCCCGGGCCGGCGTAGAGACGGCCGGAATTAATCTCTGGCGGCAATATCCCGTAATCGGGCGGCGCCAGCGCAGGCAGCGTCACCGGCTGGGCTCAGAGAAGAGCGCCGGTGGCCGCAACGGCGTCGACCGCCTCATATCCGACCCCGTTGGCCGCCAGATTCATCGCGGCGAGCTGATGAAACACATCGGCCATCATGGCCGCCGCCTGGTAGATCGCGCCGTGCGTGGACAGCGACAGCGCCAGCAGCGCTGAGGTCTCCTCCATCCCCGGCGGGACGATCCCCATCGTGGGGGCGGCCGCCGCGGCGCTGGCACCGGTCATTGCTGAGCCGAGGCTCAGCATGCTGGCAGCGCCTGCGGCCATCTCCGCGGGCTCGACGGACACAAAGCTCATGAGTGGTCCCTCCCGATATGTGATGCTGACAACAGCGTACCCGACTGTTTGCCGGGATACCTCCAAAGGTTTGCTGACATGTTACTTCCCTTCTTCCTCCGTGGTAGCCACCTGGCAGTACCGGCCCGATTCGGCGGATAAGATCAGCAGCCCTCGACCAGCGGACATGCTGTGCCCGCGGAACTTTCCGATGATCGCTCCGGGATCTGGATTGCTGTCCATCAACAACAGCGGAGCGTTTGCCTGCATCATCGCTGAAATGATCGGATCGCGCCCACCGGCGCTCGTGAAGGAACCAAACGACCGGGTGTAGAGGACCTGCAGGCCCACATCGGCGGCGGCGCTGACCAACTGAGCGGTGGTCATCCCGTTCGAGGCGCTCCCACCCAGCGGCGAATCGTAGGGGGAGCTACCACCCACCCGCTCGGCATCGTCGATGACCAGGAACACCCGGGGTCCCGACCAGGTATGGGCCAGGCTTTCCTCCAACGACAGGCCGGCGGCGGGAGCGCGCGACGCCAACACCTCGGCCAGGTTGGCCATCAGCGTCTTGATGCCCTCAGGCTGATACGCCCAGTCCTGCAGATAGTCGCTGGTGATGTCACGCAGCAGGTCACGGCGCGGACTGATCAGCCAGACCTGCGCGCGTTCCCGAGGGTCGGCCGGGTTGGGCACCGCGGTACTCGCCCCGGGTGCGTACACGCGGCTGATCTCGGCCAGCACCGTGCGGCACAACGTCGTGCGGCCGCAGTCCTCCTGGCCCGTCACAATCAGGTGGGGGCCGTCGAAGGCGATCGGACGCGCCGACTCGTTCACGCCCCACATCACCGCCGCCGGACCGCCCGCCGCTGAGGCCGCCGCCCGCAGCTCGCCCAGGGGCAACCGGGCAGGAAGTCGGCGCACTCCCGGGGCCGGCCGATAGCCGGCCGCCGCCCGGCGCACCGCGGTGGCCACGCTGGCCGAGTCGAACTCTTCCCCCGGGGTTCCCGACAACGCAGGGCGGGCAATCATGAGGTGCAGGCCGACCGGATCAACGCCCTCACGGGCATAGTTCTGAGCGACCATCCCCCGACCGGGACGCCCGACCGGAACCTTGGCCGCCTCGCGTGCCTTGACATTGGTCGCGTCGCTGTCGGCCGGCAACCGCAGCTCGATGCGCTGCGGGAAATTGTTGCGGACCGTGTGGGGCAAGTTGTTGTCCTTGGCCGCACTGACCATCACGTGAATGCCGAAACTGCGGCCCTGCAGAATCAGCGTGCTGATCTGGGCGACGACGTTCTCTCTGCCGCGAATGGTCGAGGTGTCATCGGTGAGCGCCTTGAAATCGTCGACCACCAAAAACACATCGCCGTACGGGTCCTCGGGCACCGCGCCCGGCTCGCCGCCGAATTTGCGGCGCCTGAACTGCTCGATGGAGTTCACGCCACACTCCGGGAAGCTGCGCTGCCGCCACGCCAGCAGCTCCATCAGCTGGGCCGTGGTGCCCCGGATGCCGTCCTCGTCGAGGGCGTAGGCCACCGAGCCCACATGCGGAAGCTCCGCCAGCGATCCCAGCACCGGTGACCCCAGCGCCAGAACATAAAACTGCACCGCCTCCGGCGAGTGGGTCAACGCCGCCGAGCAGACCAACGTCTGCAACATGGTGGTCTTGCCCGAACCCTGGCCCCCCAACACCAAGACACTGGCGCCCGACCCCGCGGCCTCGACCAGCAGCGGCTGCTGATCCTGCTTGAACGGCCGGTCGATGATCCCGACCGGGAACACCAGATCAGCGCTGACGCCGTAGTCCTGGGTCCACGGCTTACCCCGGCGCATCGCCACCACCGTGTCGATCGGCAGCGGGGCATCCAACGGCGGGCACCACAACCGGAACGGCTCAAAAGCAACCTGGCGCAACTGGTCGCGGATCACCAGCCCCACCTTCGGCAGCCCCAGGGCGCTGGGCTCATCCTCGGCGGGATCATCCTCGTCCTCGACACCATCGGAGACACTGTCGCCGGCGACGGCATCCCCACCCCCGACAGCGGAGAGGGGCACTGCCCCATCCGCAACCTGGCCCAAGCCGCCCATGCTGGCCGGCAACGGCATCACGGAGGTGGTGAACAACTGCGGCGCAAGATAATCCGCACCAGCGGGGGTCACCATGATGTCGTGATCGTCGGAGTCGCGCGGCGCCCGATAGTCACGCCACAAGCTCTCCACCTGGAACTTCACCAGCGACGAGGCATCTGTCGCCGTCCCCAGACGTAGGTAGCCCAACCCCACCACCTTGGGCAGATTCACCGCGGAGGGAACCCCGGCGGCGGCGGCGCTGGCGGGAGTGGCCTGCTTGAGCACCATCCGGTACCCGACGTTCTCCAGCAACTTCTCGGCGCGGGTGTCGATATCCTGCGAGGCCATCAGCATGTGCACCCAGTAGGAGCGGCCCTGGCGGCCGATCTGATCCAGCACATCCACCGCGGTCGGCTTGATCCGGAACAGTTCCTTGAACTCGTCGATCACCACCACCAATGCCGGCAGCGGCGGCAGCACGTTGCCCCTGCGGGCCTGCTCCTCGCGCTTGATGTTGTAGTCCTCGGCGTCATCGGCATCGACCGTGGAACAGATCTGTTTGCGGCGGGCGATCTCTCCCCACATGGCGTCGATGAAACGGTCGAGCAAGCCGCCCTGATCCTTCTCCAGATCGGTGATGACGTGACTGACGTGCGGGCAGCCCTCGAACGGCTTCACCCCCGCGCCACCCTTGAGGTCGGCCAGCACCATCTGCACGTTCTCGGGGGGATGGCCGAGCATGATCGACTCCAGCACAGTGCGCAGAGCGGTCGTCTTACCCGACCCGGTGGTCCCGCTCATAATCCCGTGCGGACCGTCGCCGCCCTGGTTCATGTCCTTCATATCGAGCAGGAGCAGCTCGCCGGTGTCGGTGCGGTTACCGAACGGAACCCGCAGCCGCGCCGGGGAATTGATGTCGGCGTTCTGGCTCCACAAACGGTGGAAGTCGATATGGGCGGGATCGGTGATCCCCCAATAGGCCAGGATGTCACGCGGCCGGCCAAGGGTCAGATCCTCGGCCGCGTCACCAATCTCGTACGCCTCCGTCAGCCGCCACCGAGCCATCTGCATGGCGAACCGCTCCGCTTCGACTCGGCTCATCTGATCGGCCAGCGCGAAGAACGACAACCCCCCCTGCTCATCGGCCGCCCAGGTCTGACCGTCGCGGGGGACCGCCTGCACCACCGCGTCCGAGCCCACCGTCAGCACCCTGGCCGCACCGGCGCAGGGCGGAACACCACCACGCAGATCGAAAAACGTCACCCCCTCCACCCCCAGCGAACCCACCAGCGACTCCCAGCCCCGGTCCCCGGCGATATCGGCGACCACGACGGTGTGCGGCATCGGAGCCACCGCCTCCAGCACCGCAGCGTGCCGCGGCCGGAACGCATCACGACCCTTGAACACCGCCGCGTCCTGGGCGGCGGCGAACTCCGCGGCCGACGCATAGACCAACCGCACCGGACCCGCCGCGTCCTCGACCGCCGGATCACCGGCGTGCGGCAACCACTTCACCCAGTCCCACTGCGCGGCGTCATCAGTGACCACCACCAGCCGCAAATGATCAGGCCCATGAGCGAACACCAACTGGCAGATCAGTGCCCGCATCAACCCCAGCGCCTGCTCACGGCTTCCGTCGAGCCGATATCCCGGCTCCACCAGCAGCGAGATCAGCGCCGGGGTGCCGTAAGCCACCGATTGATAGCGGACGAACTCCTGCAACGCCTTGCCGGTCGCAGGCTCCATCTCGATCGGCGTCGGCATGTCCTGCGGCTCAGAAAACACCACCGCCTCCGCCTCGGTCAGGGCAGTCATCCCCACCCCAACCCTGGCCACCCCGAACCACGCGTCCTTGCCCCCCGGGGAACGCGCCCACATCAACGGACCGCCCAAAGCGGCCTCCAGGGTGCCCGCCGGCGGGTGATACCAGCGATAGTTAGTGTCCAAAGCGTCCGCGGCACTACCGACCCGGGCGCGAAGCTCGTCGAGGAACACCATGAACCTTGCACGCAGAGCATCCATCTTCCCGCGGCTGTGCTGTTGACCGCCGCCGAACCGGCCGCCGAACAACATCGACACCACACCGAAGACGATCATCAGCGGGAAAATGGAGTACGCACCGTTGAATGTCCGCGACCCCGACGCGAAACTGACCACCACCATGGCCACGACGATGCCCACGACACCCACCGCGACCGCCACAATCCACCACGGCTTCGGTTCCGGCGGCGGCACTTTCAATGGCGTTGGAAGAGGGATCGCCTCCGGCCGGATCTCCACCGGCGGCTTCACCGACTCAGGCCGCGACCGCGGAAAGCCCAACTTCATCGCGGCTTCTCCAGTGTTCCGCCGGCATTGGTCGACAACGTGTCGTGGCGGATCAGTGCCGCCGTCTTGGTCAACTCCGGCCCAGGCGCCAGCAGCCGCAGCACCGACCACGGAGCGGGCTTGGGAGGAGTATCAAAACCCAACGAGCGCAGGGTTTCCTCATCGCGCGGAACCCCGAATCGAGCCCCCGAGTCCGACACCCACCACAGCGTCTCCTGACTTGATGAGGTCTCCTCATTCCCCGTGGTGATCACATAGTTGGCGTAGTCAGGGCCGAAGAACACTTTGTCGGCCTGCGCCGGAGACCGTTCGGCGTTGACCAGCTCGACCGCCTTGCCCACCTGCTCCCCGGGAACCGGAACACTGGGCCCTGAAACGATCTCGGTACTCGCCCGGTCCTCTCCGTCACTTTTCTTCCACCACCAACAGGTTGCCGGGTTCTCCTGAGTGTCAACAAGAGTCAACGCCGCATCCGGATATCCCGACACATCCAAACTGTTCACCGCCGGCAGAGCCGCCAGCTGCTGCCCGGCCACCGTCGGCATCGCCGCAGACCCGGAGCGATTGGAGTTCTGCAGAATCTGCGCCACGATCGGCGTCACCTGCTGCATGCCGCCGCCCAACACCACCGAATACTGTGTCTGCCCACCGACCTGCGGGGTCGAGACCACCGTTCCCACCGGCCCCGGGGCATCTGCGAACCCTGCCGGCGAACCGGCGCCGGGAATCGCCGGGACCGTCAACGCGGCACCGACCGGAATCGCGTCGAACAGGGCCTGGCTCATCGGCCGGGCCGCCGACAACGCCGCACCGGAAACCCCCAAGGCCAACAGCACCGGACGCTGGCTGGGATCGACCCGAGAGCGGCGCCCCTCACGGATCAGCCACACACCATCGCCGTAGCGCACCAGCAACGCATCGTGGGAGCCCAGCGTGCGCCGACGCTCCGACATATCCGGCGCTCCGTCGATCACCGTGACCGCCACCGGCTCCGGCGCCCCCACCCCGAAAGTCTTGGTCACCGCATCACACACCAGCCACGACGACGTCGGCGGAGAAGTCGCGTCCAGCATCGAAGGAGCCCCCGGAATTCCCACCATCGGCCCCCGCGCCATCTGCTCAATCTCGCTGCGCCGCACCCGAACCGGATCGGCGGCCTGACCGGCGATCAACCGAGCACTAGCGAGATTCAGCGCCGGATACAACGTCTGACCGACCCGCACATACAACGCCCCGGACGTCTGATCGGCGATGATCGCCGCCTGGCCCGCTGAACCGGCCGGCCGCAAAAAGCTCCAAAACAACGCCGCCAGGCAAATCACCGCCACCAACGTGATCGACCCGGCGATCGCCATCGACTCGCGCCGGCCCGGATCGGTCTCCATCTCCACCCGCCGGCGGGTCAGCCCCAACTCGGCACGACGCGCCATGAACGAATGCGCCGCCACCTGAACGCGCGTCGCCAACCCCAGGCCACGACCAGTCCGGCGAGGATCAAACTCTGGCGACGTCATCGAACCCCTTCACCGCACGACCCGTCGAACCGCGATCTGCCCCGACGGAATACTCGAAATCTGCACATGCCCACCCGGGCGAGGGGCCTCAATCACCATCGACGACGAAATCGCCAGCTGAACATGCTCGGGAACCCCAGGTCGGCTGAAATTCGACAAGATCAGATCCCCGGGCCGAATATCAGACCTCGACACCTCATGACCTGTATGAATCATTTGGTAGGTCGTACGCGGTAACTCGATCCCCGCTTGCCGATACGCCGCCTGCACCAGCCCCGAACAGTCATAAGCACGCGGACCAACCGCACCCCAAATGTAGGGCCGGCCCAACTTCGTGCGCGCGAACTGCACCGCCTTGAGAGCAACATCCGAACTGCGGCGATCGTTCCCGAAAAGCCGGTCGATCCCCCGATCGTCCTGCGATGTCCACGACCCTGACTGCGCGAACGGCGAAGCCGCCGCTGACACCGCGGACCCCGCACCGCTGCCGAGTTGGCTGAGGCTGCCGAGGCTGTTGGTCATGGCTGGGCCGGCGCCGAGCAGGGGTGTCATGGAGTTGGTGGGTGTCGTCGGGCTGGTGGGGGTCA
>JAUPKO010000648.1 GCA_030837395.1 Actinomycetota bacterium
CGCCTGTCCGCGACGCCGGAGCGGGCAGGCGACCCCGAGGGGACCGGGCGGCTGCTGGACTACTTCGACGGCATCGTCGACCGCTACGACCTGAACGACGCCATCGCAGACGACGTTCTGTGCCGCTACCTGTACTACCCGACGGTCGTCGAGCTCGACCAGGATGAACTCGACCAGTGGCGAGACCTGGGTAGGCGAATCGGAAGGGCCATGGCAGCCTTCGGCTCGTCATCCACCGAGAATCCTGGGGTCAGGGCCCTGGTCATGAGGCGGGCGCGCATAGCCAAGAAAGCAGCTGCGAAGGCGCCCGCCGCCGTGCGCATCGTGGCGGAGAACTTTCAGTCCGGCCAGCGGTGGCTCGTCTACTGCGAAGACATCGAACAGATGGAATCTGTCCAGCAGGGCCTCACCCAAGTCGGGGTGCCAGCCAAGATCTACCACTCGGCAATGGCGGGCGACAAGGCCGCCACGCTCAGCCACTTTGCCTCCAACGGCGGAGTCATCGTGTCGATTCGCTGTCTCGACGAGGGCGTCGACATCCCCGAGGCCAGCCACGCAGTGATCCTGGCCTCGTCGCAGAACCCGAGGGAGTTCATCCAACGAAGAGGACGGGTCCTGCGGACGTCTCCCGTGAAAGAGCTGGCCCACATCTACGACGTCGTAGTCGTGCCCTCCGGGGAGGCCGACGACACCACGCGGTCACTCATCTGGTCCGAGCTGGCACGCGCTGCCGAGTTCGGCGGCCACGCGTTGAACTCTGATCCACGCATCCCGCTCGAGGAGGCCTGCATGCGCCTGGGCATCGACTTGAACGACCTGTACGACGTTCTTGGCGGCGGCATCGAAGACGAATGATGCCCACCGCATACTCCTTGACCGCCCGAGGAGTAGCCGGACCATGGGTCGGGCAAAGGTGGCAAGCTACAACCCGGAAGGGGGCAGAATGAAGGACATCTCGAGGCTGCTCGAAAGCGTGATCGCTCAGCTTGAACAGCCGCAGTATGCCGACCTTCCCCAAGATCTGATTGAGGAACTCCTGACCGCCGAGGCCAGAGACCTTGCCGACAGGTCCCGTGCCCGAGAATCGGTCCAAGCCCTCATCGCCCAGCACTGCGTCGAATCGGCCGAACAATGATGCGCTACCTGTGCCTGACGATGGAAAACTTCCTCGTGTTCAAGGACGTCCAGACCGTACGCTTCCCGGCCGCGGATGGGGTCGTTGTGGTGTACGGAGACAACGGCAAGGGTAAGACGACCCTGCTGAACGCGTTCCGCTTCGCCTTCACCGGTTTCGCTCGTCGACGGGGGAACCGCCCGGTGAGCGCCGCCGTCCTGCCGAACAAGGAAGCCGTGACCGCAAATGGCGGCCACGTCCCCTGCCGGGTGACTCTTGAATTCACTGTCGAAACCGATCTGTACGAACTCACGCGCAGAGTGGTTCCTGACGCCCAAGGA
Organism: Actinomycetota bacterium; assembly: GCA_030837395.1. GTDB lineage: Bacteria > Actinomycetota > Actinomycetes > S36-B12 > UBA10799 > JACJWR01. The sequence continues at coordinate 1,456 of JAUPKO010000648.1, forward strand.
GGCCTGACGACCGAAGTGCTCCTCGCCAAGAACAACGAGATGCTCACACGCTCGGACGCCGAGCAGACGATCGTCGAACTCATGCCCCCGGAAGTCGAGCAGTGCTTCCACTTCGACGGTGAACTCCTCGACCAGTATGAACAGCTGGTCGAGCCGGACTCGGCGGCCGGCGCCCAGCTCAAAGACTCCATCGAGGCCATCCTGGGGGTGCCGATCCTCGTGAACGCCGAACGCGACGCCCGGCACGCCGCTGACGTGGCGGGCAAGGAACTGGAGAAGGCTGCGAAGGCGGACAACCGCACCAAGGAGCTCGGCAATGCGCTCGGCACCGTTAACGTCGTCGTCGAGCAGCTTCAACGCAACGTCTCAGCCGAACACCAGCGCGTCCTCGACCTCGAGACCCGCCACCGCGATGTCCAGGAGGACATCGCCGAACAGGGCAACAAGCTCGAACTGCTGGCCCGCCACGACAATCAGGCCAACTTGGCACGGCAATACGCCAGCGATGCCGCCGTGGCAAGGGAGTCCTTTGCAGCAGCCCTACCGGCGGCGTGGAAGGCGGTGTTGGTCGAGCCGATGCGCGAGCGTCTCGCACGCGAAGAAGCTGGCTACCTGGAAGACCTGGAAACCTTCCGCGCAGCAGCCGTCAGCGAGGCAGTGCGCAGCGCCTTCGCTGACAGGGACGAGGCCTACTGCCCCGTCTGCGAGCAACCCACCGAACAGAACGCGCGGCGCCACATTCACGCAGCCTTCGACCATGGGGAAGGCACCGAGGACCTGATTGCCCAAATTCAAGGCTCTTTCGAGCGGGCGAAAATCCTCAGACGCTCTCTCGACGAGGCCGCGAGGGCCTCCATCAAGGGCGCAGAGGACACCTACCGTCTCGCGCTCACCCGCCTCTCTGATGCAAAGGACGACCTGCGCGAGCTGGAGGATCGTCTCCTGGATTCCTCGCAAGATGACCTGCGCAGCCTGGCAAGGCAGGCGTCGGAGCTCGGCGCGCAACTGGCGAAGGCCCGCGAAACGCTAAGCGAGCAACAGCAGGAGCTCAAAGACCGTCAGACATCGGCCGAAGCGCTCCGCGACCAGATCCGCAAGGCGGGAGGCGTCAGCGTCGACCCGGCGATCCAGGCGGCTTCCGAAGTGGCCAATCGTCTCGCCGACCTTTTCCGCGACGCCACCGAGGCCTACCGAGAGTCCCTCAAAGAGTCCGTTCAGGCCAAGGCCACCGACATCTTCACCCGGATGCGTTCGGAGGCATCGTTCAGGCAACTCGCGATCAACGACTCGTTCGGCCTGCAAATCGTCGACCCCGACGGCAGTATTGTCGCGCTGCGCTCGGCCGGGTACGAACACCTCGTCGCGCTCGCCCAGGTTGGAGCGCTGCAGGCATCATCCCCGGTGAGCGGCCCCATCGTGATGGACTCACCGTTCGGACGGCTTGACCCCCAGCATGTTGACGCGGTGGTGCAGAACCTGAATCTACTCACCAGCCAAGTCGTGCTGCTGGCCCACGAGGGTGAGATCACCTCGGACGAAGCTCACTCGCTGCTCGGTGACCAGCTTCTCGCCGAATACGAACTGGTACGTGAGAGCCACTACAGCACGCGCATTGTGGAGATGAGGAACACGTGAACGAGTCGACCACCGAACTGAAGTCGGCGCGGGTCAACATTTCGCTGAGCGAATCAGCGGCCGCGTCCCTGGACCTTGTTGCGTCGACATTCCCGTTCAAAGAGAAGCTCGCTATCACCCAGCTTGCAGTGGCCTATGCGATCCGGGAATCGATTCCCCCGGTGCGGGACGGGACGTTCGCGAAGCCCGCCGGTATCCAGAACATGAATGTGGGCTCCTTCGATCCGAGTAACGAGCTTCGCACCCTCCTGCGGGTGCTCTACCCCGAACAGGGAGACCC
>JAUPKO010000069.1 GCA_030837395.1 Actinomycetota bacterium
AGGGCCACCTGCAGGAAGAACAGCACCGGGGTCCAGCGGGTGTGCGTCGTCATGCCGGGCCCTCGGGGGTCGGCCAGCCACGCCGGATCGCTCCAGAGCAACTGCGGTGCGAACCACACCACCGGGTCGGTGGGGTTCTGCAGGACGAGGATGTGCGGGTTGGGCCAGGGGGCCGCGGCGGGCGGCGGATCCGCGGTGGCGGTGTCCGAAGCCGCATAGCGGGCGACGCGGCCTTCGGCTAGCTCTGGCTGCCACACGGGACGGTTGCCCTCTTAGGTCCACCCGGTGATGGGATCGGTCGCCGCCGGCGGCCCCACCCACAAGGCACCATCGATTCGCCCTGACACGTCGGCTGGGTCCAACCCAGCGAAATGCGCGGGCGAACCAAAGGCACCCAGGGATTCGCCGTAGAGCACCAACTTCGGGCGTTGGTCCGCCGGCAGCGCCTCGCGTGCTGCGGCGAGGGAGTCGTACAGCGCGGTACCCGCCTGTCGCGCCGCTGACTGGTCGACCAGGAACGACAGCCAACTCGGCAGCGTCGAGTACTGGATCGCCACCAGGGCGGCACGGCCGCCGCTGACAGTCTCGGCGGTCTGGGCCGCGACCGGGTCGATGAAGCCGTTGCCGGTGGTGGTGATGCCGATCCACACTGCTGCGTCGGCGCCGCCGGCGCGCACCATGTCGCGCACGGCGAGGTCGGCGCGGGCTCGCGCGTCCGCAGCCGAGGTGAGCCCAGCGAACGCGCGAATGGTGGCGGGGTCGGTGCCCTGGCCGACGAAGTCCCGCCCCTGCTTGCCCAGGGTGTCCCAGGTGATCAGGGAGGCCGACGAACCCGACCTCGTGTCGGACGACGGGGGCGACTGCCCGGCCGTCGACCGGTCGATGTCGTCGAAGGCGACCTTCGTGGCGGCTACGGCGCCGGCCACCAGCCCTAGGCAGGCCAGAGTTACGGCGCCGGCGGCCAGCAGCCGTGAGTGTCGGGCCAACGACCCCTTGGATCCTCTCGTGATCAAGCCCGCCACCGCTCGCGTGAGCACGCGCACGCCCCGACCCAGCATGATCAGGAGAGAAACGAGGGCAACACCAACGACCGAGGCCACCAACCAGCGGGCCGTGAACTGGGGTGCCCCCATGCCGACCGCCTGGGCGGCCTCCCAGGCGTCCAGCCGCAGCCCGCTCAACACTGCGCCGACGGCCGCGACCCACGCGACGATGCGGTACCACCGCGGTGCGCGCACGGAAGTCGCGTCCGGGCCGTCCCCCGCCCGGTCAAACCTGCCCCGCGCCAGCCGCACCACCGCGGCGAGTGTCGTGCCGAAGGCGTAGCCCACCGAAGCCAGGATGCCGCACGTCACACCCTGAAACAACGAACCCGACGGCAGCAGCGATGGGAACCAGGCCACCACCCAGGCCGCGGAGCCCACGATGACACCCGAGGGGGACGGCGGCTTCACGGCGTCGAATCTACGCTGCACCCGCGTCCACGGCCGGTACCGACTGCTGGGCCCGCTTGCCGGGTCAGTCCATCAAGCCGATCTCGGACATGAACAGCAGGATCGCCGCCATGGCCGACTCCCGTGCGAACGGTTCCTTGAGTTTGGTCGAGCCCAACGTGGTGTACCAGGGGAACGTGTCGTAGGAGAGGTCCCAGTGGTTGGCGTGAAACATCGACAACAGGGGTGCGTTCGGCATGGGCAGGTGGGCCTGCTCCTGGGTCAGCTGCATGTCGTTGTACTTGTCGTACTTGAGTAACTCCAGCGTGCCCTGACGTTGGTAGTACGGCACCTCCATCAGGTGCGTCGAACCGGTGAAGTTGAACATCGGCACGCCGAGTTCGCGTATCGCCGGGCCCTGCTCCTCCAGGAATTCCGCGCGGTAACTGGTGGTCAGACCCAAGATGGCGTTCTTGATGTCGTACTCGTCGAGGCGCCGGTTGATGTTGTTGATTTGGATGATCGGGGCCAGCCGGAGCATGAGCTTGCCGATGTCGCCGGACATCGCCTGGATGGTGTCGAACGCCGGGATGTCCTTGATCTGGTCATAGATCCCGTTGGCCAGGTAGGAGCCGCCCACCGCTCCGGCCCAGCCGATCACCGCCCGGATCCGCGGGGCTAGGTCGGGCCGCTTGGCCAGCAGCGTGAGGATGTCCGGGGCACCCTTCGAGTAGCCCATGAGGATCACATCGCCCGGTGCCGAAGGGTGGTCCGCCTCGGTGATGAACGAGGAGTCCAGCGGCGACACCCCGATGCCCCGTTCGATCACGTTCTCCAAGTCGGCCACGTTGGCCTCGCAGGAGCGCATCGGGTGGGAGTCGGCGATGGCGATCTTCACCCGGAACCGATTGATCATCTTGGGCCACACGGATTCGAACGCCAAGTTGGGCAGCAGGCCGGTGAGCAGGCCGGGAGCGAATACCAACGTGGTGTTGGCGAATCCGCTCGGCTGGGCCAGGGGTAGTTCCTCGGTGAGCTCCTCGTCGGTGACGTTCGAGATCATTCGTTTGGCGACCTTCTCGCGATCGCTGCGGGGGTCGATCAACTTGATGGGGAACGGCGCCTGCGAGTTCTTGACGGCATTGGGGTCGGCCAGCGCCTCGGTGATGAAGATGTTGCGGTATCGGCGCGACAGCCAGGCGCTGATCACGGGGTCATCCAGGGCCGCCTGCGGATCGGTGGTCATTGCCTCACGCACCAGGCGGATGACTTCCGGGTAGTCCTTGCGGGCCATGGCGTAGGTGATGTCGCCGGTCTGCTCGACATTGGTGCCGGCGCTGTCGTTCTCGGTCATAGGTGAAAAGTAGTCGCCCCACAGCCGCGACGCCCGGCAATCGGTTCGGTCGGCCGCGTCGCTGGCTGCGGCCGTCGTCCCCGGCTCCCGCTGGGTTCATGATCACCTTCCGCAATGTGCAGGCGGCCAACCATTTACGATGACGGCATGGACAATGAATCGGGCGTCGTCGCCTTCACTGATGACAGTGTGCCGACCCGAGTCGTCGGGGCCGTACAGGCTGAGGTGGACGGCGAGCTGATCCTGCTCAGCCCCAAGGACTTCTCGTACTTCGGGGCGGCCGGCACCGGCGGGCCGGTGTGGGACCTGGTCGACGGCACCCGCTCCGTGGGCCAGATCGTGGCCCAGTTGGAGGAGCAGTACACCGCCGACCCCGGGGTGATCCGGGCCGAGACGGTTGAGTTCCTCGATGCCCTGCGTGCCGCCGGATTGCTGGAGTTCGTCGGCTAGGTCCGGCGCCGCCGCTTCAGTCGCCGGCGAGTTCGTCCTCCAGCGCCACTGGCACGTCATCGAGTTCCACCGCGGCGACGTCCTGGCCCATCGCCGACGAGATCGCACCTAGCCGCCGGGTGGCCCGCTCACCTGCATAGACGACGAAGTCCTGCACATCGAGGCCGAGTGGCCGGTCGTACTTCTGCAGGAAGCCAATCGCCTCCAGGGCCTGCGGCAGCAACTCGCCCATCGTGTCCTCCACCACCTGCCAGAGCCCCGGGTCGGCCGCCACGTGTCGGCGGCAGGTGTAGGTGCCCCAGGCCATGTGGCGACGCTCGTCCTGGCCGATGTGTCGGACGATCGACTGCATCCCGGGCAGGATGCCGCGCTCCTGGCACACCGTGTTCCAAGCGTGGTACCCGGTGAGCGCGAGCACCCCCTCCACGATGTGGTTGTAGGTGACCGACGCGCGGATCTGGTTGGCCGGGGAGGGGTCCTCGCGCAGCGCCCCGAGGGCCTCGGGCAGGGCCTCATAGAAGATTGCCCGGTAGCCGGCGTTGGCATCCACCAGCGGATTGAGGTCGGCTGTGATCCCCACCGAGTCGAACCAGCGCCGGAAAGCCTCGGTGTGGCGGGCCTCCTCGAAGCAGAACTGGGCCAGGTACATCTCGTCGCCGAGCCGACCCTCGGCGGCCATCGCCGACATGAACGGTTGGATGTCGTGGGTGACGGCCTCCTCGCCGGCGAGGAACATCGCCGAGAGGGTCGCTGCCGCTTCGAGGTCCTCGCCCGCCAAGGTGGCCCAGCCGGCGGCCTCCTGCTCGAGATCGATGTCGGCGGCGTCCCAGAACATCGAGTTGCCCTTGAGCCACAACCGAAGGGGCAACGACTCCCAGTCCAGGCCCCCCGCGCCCAATGATTCGAATCCGGTCCGGGTCATCGATCCTCCTCAAGTTTGGGCTTGCCATCCAAGTGGGACAGGCCGTTCCAGGCCAAGTTGACCAGATGGGCGGCGAGTTCGTCACGTTTGGGTTTGCGCACATCCACCCACCACATGCCGGTGCTGGTGACCATACCCACGAGCATCTGGGCATACATGTCGGCCTGCTTCCGGTGGTAGCCGCGCCGGTCGAACTCGTCCGCGAGTTGCCCCGCGACGCGGGCGGCGATGTCGCGCAGGAGGGAGGCGAACGACCCCTCGGCCACGCCCGGTGGCGAGTCGCGCACCAGCACCCGGAATCCTTCGGTCTCACTGGAGATGTAGTCCAGCCACGCCAGCACCACCCGTTGCAGCATCAGCCGCGGCCGATCCGGTGTGAGAGCGGCCTGCACCCTCCCCAGCAGGTCGCCCATCTCCCGGTCGACCACCACCGCGTAGAGCCCCTCCTTGCCGCCGAAGTGCTCGTAGACCACCGGCTTGGACACCCCCGCCTCCGCCGCGATCTCCTCCACCGTGACGGCCTCGTAGCCCTTGTCCGCGAACAGTGAACGGCCCACCCGGATCAGTTGTTCGCGTCGTTCCGTGCCCGACATCCGCACACGCGCAGGGGGGTTGGTCATTGCCACAGTGTGCCGGGCGGCAGGACGTCCCCGTTGGCCGGACGCCGCGGCGCCGGTGGCGGTAGCCTCGCAGGCGTGATCCTCTCCGACGGCACGATTCGCCGCCTGCTCGCCGAGGGCAGCCTCATCATCGAACCCCTCGAGCCCGATCAGGTGCAGCCGGCCAGCGTGGACGTGCGCCTCGGGGACACCTTCCTGGTGTTCCGTAACCACACCGCCGAGGTGATCGACCCGTTCCAGCGACCCTCGGACCTGATGCAGGACGTGTCGGTGGCGTCGGGGCAGGCTTTCGTGCTGCACCCGGGCGAGTTCGTGTTGGGGACGACGTTGGAGGTGATCGGCCTGCCGAACGACCTCGTCGCCCGGGTGGAGGGCAAGTCGAGTCTGGGTCGGCTGGGGCTGTTGATCCACGCCACCGCAGGCTTCGTCGATCCGGGCTGGGCCCGCGGCCAGATCACGCTGGAGTTGTCCAACGTGGCCACGTTGCCGATCAAGTTGTGGCCGGGTATGAAGATCGGTCAACTCTCATTCCACCGCCTCGACGCTCCGGCCGAGCGTCCCTATGGGCACCCGGAGCTGAACTCGAAGTACGTCGGTCAGGTGGGTCCGGTGGCTTCGGAGTACCAGCGCAACCCCCGCGGCTGACGTCCCGCAAGAGGACCACTGATGACTACCGCGGGCCGTACCGACGGGGAAACCGCCGCGCCACTGGAGCCCCCTTACCGGCGCGCCACAGCCTGGTTCACCGACCGCAACTGGGGCCGCACCCTGGGGGTCGAGCGGCTGGCGAAGTCCCGGGCGATCGGTCGTGGGGTGCGTGTGGCGATCGTGCTGCCGGTGGTCATGGGCATCCTGACCGCACTCGGCTTCAAACAGGCGGCGTTCCTCGGTGCGTTCGCCGTGGTCACCCTGCTGGTCACCTCGGACTTCTCCGGACCCAGGGGCGAGCGAGCGGCGTCCATGGCCAGTATCGCCACCGCAGGTGCCGTCACCCTCATGCTCGGAATCCTGCTGGCCGACCATGTCTGGCTGCTTCTGCCGACGGCGCTGGTGCTGGGAGTGGGGGTGGTGCTCCTCGGCGCGCTGCGCGGATTCCTGTCGCAGGCGACGGTGCCGGTGCTGCTGCCGTTCTTCATCGGGGCGACCTCCGTGCCCACACCGGATTTGCTGCGCAACATGGTGGGCGGTTGGTTCTTCGGGTCGGGCGTGGCCATCGCGGCGGCGGTGACGATGTGGCCGTACTACCCACGCATGGTGCTGCAGGAGTCCGTGGCGGAGGCGATGCGCCGGCAGGCGGACGCGATGCTGGCAATGTGGGCCCCAGGGGCTGATGCCCAGACGGCAGCCGAGCCGTTTCGAATCGCCGACGATGCGGTGTCGGCCACCCAAGCCCGCTACGCCGGGCAGTTGCGCCGCCCTGGCAGCGCGTATCGGCGCGAGCGCTTCCTGGTGCGTTTGGTGGAGGAGACCCGTCGGCTGCGGCTCGGCCTGCGAATGGCCTACCGGCGCCTGCCGATGTTCCCCACCGTGGCCGACCAGGAGGTCATCGCGGTCACAGCGGCGTCCATGCGGCAGGCGGCCGACGTGGCCGAGGCGGCCACCGCCGATCTAGGCCCCTTCCGTGAGCTCGACGAGGCCCGGGCCAGGCATCGTGAGGGTGTCATCGAGACAGTCCGGGCGGACCTCGCCGCAGCCGACGGCGAGGGTGCCGCCGAACACGCGACTACGGCCTTCCGGCCGCGGGTGATGAGTCTGCTGGCCCAGGCAGCTGTGCGCGATGCCGGGGTGATGCACGGCAATCAGCGGGTGCCCCACCTGACGGTGCGCGGGCAACGCCTGCCCACGGTTGTGCAGCAGATCGAACCGCGCAAGCGGCTCGCTGCCCAGCTGTCCCCCTCGGCGCCATGGATGCGAAACGCCCTGCGGCTGGGAATCGCGATCACGGTCGCGCTGGCCGTGGTGAAGGTCACCGGGGCCGAGCGCGGCTACTGGGTGGTCCTGGGCACGTTGAGTGTCCTGCGGATGGATCTGCGTGGCACTGGGAGATCGAGTTGGCAGGTGATCCAGGGTCAGCTGCTGGGTTTCCTGATCGGGCTGGCGCTGATCGGGTTGGTGATCGATCGGCCGTGGCTGGCCTGGTTGCTGCTGCCGCTGCTGGCCGGTCTGCAGGGCTACATGGCAAACAACGTCAGCGTGGTGTGGCAGCAAGCGGGATTCACGGCCCTGCTGGTCGACATGGTGAGTCTGTCGACGCCGTCGCCGGCGATCGTGCTGCTCCGGCTGGAGGACGTCGCCCTGGGCATGGTGGTGGCGATCGCCGTGAGCCTGCTGGTGTTCCCGCGAGGCCTGGTGCCCCGGGTGCAGGAGAGTCTGCTCGGGTCGGTGACGGCGACGTCGGAGTTCCTGGTCAACGCGGTCGAGGTGATCTACGCGCGGGCGACGGGCACGGCGCCGACGCGGTCGGACCTCGGTGACACCGCCGCCCACAACGCCTTGGAACTGACGTCGGAGACGATCGACCTCGCGCTTGCCCAAGGCATCGGGCAGGGTGCTCGCACCATGTTGTGGCAGCGCCTGCTGGTGCTGTGCGAATACGTCACCTACATCGCCGACGTAGTTGCCACCGTGGGCCGCAGCTACTCAGCGGACCAACCTGCGACCAGGGCGGGGGCAGAGGTGCTGGCGGTTGCGCAGGGTCTGCGGCCACGCCTGCTGGCCAACGCCGAGGCGGTGTTCTCGGCAGCGGACCGAGCGGCCGCCGAGGGTCTTGAGACCCTGCCGGACTACGAGAACGTGGGCGAGTACTCGACTGCTGTTGAAGACGCCCTGACCTGCATCGACGAGGCCGTTGCCCGCTGGGCGGCGGAGCACAGGGCGGATATGGCCGACCCCACGATCGAGTTGTACTGGACGCTGGGCTGGCTCGGTGAGGTCGACCTGATGCTGGCCAACAACCACGCGTTGCTCGCCGAGGTGGCGAACGAACTGCGGGGCCGGTCGGAGGCTGCATCCGACCGGCCCCGCAGGAGAACTACTTCCTGACCGAGTCCAACAGCAGACTCGCCACGTCCAGAACCTCAACGCCTTCGGCGGCGGCGCCCTCTTGTTTGCGCATCGTCACGCCGTCGTTGATCATGACGTTGCAGAACGGGCAGCCGACGGCGATCTTGCCGGCGCCGGTGCCGAGGGCCTCGTCCGAGCGGTTGACGTTGATCCGCGTGCCGAGCTGCTCCTCCATCCACATGCGGGCACCGCCGGCGCCGCAGCAGAAGGACTTGTTGCCGGACCGCTCCATCTCCACGTAGGTGACGCCGGGCAGACTCTGCACCAGCTCACGCGGGGGCACGTAGACCTTGTTGTGCCGCCCCAGGTAGCAGGGGTCGTGGTAGGTGATCGTCTCGTCCACCGCGGCGACCGGGGTGAGCTTGCCCTCCTTGACCAGCTGCGCGAGCAGCTGAGTGTGGTGGACGACCTCGTAGTCGCCGCCGATCTGCGGGTATTCGCGGCCGATCGTGTTCAGGCAGTGCGGGCAGGTGACGACGATCTTCTTGGCCTTGATCTCGTTGAGCACCTCGACGTTCTGCATCGCCTGCATCTGGTAGACGAACTCGTTGCCTGCCCGGCGGGCCGGGTCGCCGGTGCAGGTCTCGCCCTCGCCGAGCACCATGAAGTCGACGCCCGCGAGGTGCAGCAACTCGGCCACGGACTTGGTGGTGCGCTTGGCGCGGTCCTCGTAGGCGCCGGCGCACCCGACCCAGAACAGGTACTCGACATCGTCGGGGATCTCGTCTTCGCCGTCCATGCCGAATACCCGCACCTCGAAGTCGACCTCCTCGATCCAGGCGTTGCGCATCGAGGCGTTCATGCCCCAGGGGTTGCCCTTCTGCTCAACGTTCTTGAACAGCCCGTTGAGTTCGGTCGGGAACTCCGATTCGATCATCACCTGGTTGCGGCGCATGTCGACGATGTGGTCGATGTGCTCGATGTCGACCGGGCACTGCTCGACACACGCACCACACGTGGTGCAGGACCACAACACGTCGGTGTCGATCACCGCACCTTCGTGCGTCCGGTGGCCGGCCGAGTCGTAACCGTCGTCGGCGCGCCGGGGGTCCTCACCGCGGTCGCCCACGAGCGGGCGCTGCACCTCGTCGGCCACCAGGGTGCCGACCTTGGCCAGCGCCTCCTCGTTGCGCTCGCCCATCTCGTCCCGGTTGCCCGCCCCGGCCGTGGCCATGAGGTAGGGCGCGGAGGCGAAGAGATGGTCGCGCAGGTCCATGATGAGCAACTTCGGTGACAGCGGCTTGTCGGTGTTCCACGCCGGACACTGCGACTGGCACCGCCCGCATTCGGTGCAGGTGGCCAGGTCGAGCATGTCCTTCCAAGTGAAGTCCTCGATCCGTCCGGCGCCGAACAACGCGTCATCGGCCGGGTCCTCGAAGTCGATCTTCTCGCCGTTGGACACCATCGGCAGCAGCGGGCCGAGGGCGTTGGGCCGGCGCGAGAAGTAGACGTTGATGGGGGCCATGAAGATGTGCAGGTGCTTGCTGTAAAGCACGAAGATCAAGAACACCAGGATGACGCCGATGTTGAGCCAGATGCCGACGGTCTCGATCCATTCGTTGGCGGTCAGGCCCAACGGGTAAAGCAGGTTGCCCACCCACTCGCTGAAGAACGCGCCGCCGGACTCGTAGAACGGGAAGTTCTGCTGCTGGAAGTGTTCGTCAGCCGGGTCGAGGCCGTAGTTGTACTCCGTCACGGCCCACTGCGCGCCGCGGTAGAGGAACAGCGTCCAGATGACGTTGAAGATCATGAACAGCACCAGCCAGGCGGCACCGGTGTGGGAGCCGAAGAACCGGCTCTTGCGGCCGAGTTTGGCCGGGTTGTTGATCAGCCGGATGATGATGAACATCACGATGCCGACGATCACCAGCACCCCGAAGAGGTCCTCCAGGAAGCCCACCACGGCCCAGCGTCCGACGATCGGCACGGCGAAGTCCGGGATGAACAGCGCCCCGAAGGTTTCGAGGATCGTCAGCCCCAGCACGAGGAAGCCCCAGAAGGCGAACACGTGCGCGATACCTGGCACGGTCCACTTGAGCAGCTTGCGCTGGCCCAACACCTCGGTGGCCTCGGCGCCGACGGCCTTGTCCACCTTTTGCGGGCGGTCCACGGCGGGTTGACCGGTGCGAATGAGCTTGTACAGGACCAGCGCTCGCCGGCCGGCGAACGTGAGGGTCACGACAATGATGAGTAAACCCACCACCATCCGGATGAGCATCATGGTGCTCTCGTCCACGACCAACCTCCCGAGGTTCCAAAGGGCAGTTTCGGGCGCCGCGCGGCGAACCCGCAGCCTAAAGCCTACTCGCGAGTAACTTGACTGCGGGCACAGGGCACACCTGTTGATCCCCAACGCATCCCCCGCCAGTGCCGTGGGGGACGGCCGGGCCGGGACCTCGCCCCACCTAGACTCCTGCCATGACGTTTGCGACCCCTGTGCAGGTGGACGAGGGGCGGGCACTCGCCGATCTGGAGGCCGAAGCCATCTGGGCCATGCGGGAGACGGCCGCCGCCTTCGCCCGCCCCGTGCTCCTGTACAGCATCGGCAAGGATTCGACTGTCCTGCTTCACCTGGCCCGCAAGGCCTTCCACCCCGGGCCCATCCCGTTCCCCGTGCTGCACATCGACACGGGCTGGAAGTTCCGCGAGATGATCGCCTTCCGCGATGCCACGGCCGAGCGGTTGGGCCTGGACCTACGGATCGCCACCAACCAGCAGGGACGGGACGACGGCGTCACGCCGTTCACTCACGGCACCCAGGAGTACACCCGGATCATGAAGACCGTTGCCCTGCGCGAAGCGCTCGATGCCGGCGGCTTCGACGTGGCGATCGGCGGTGCCCGGCGCGATGAGGAGAAGTCCCGGGCCAAGGAGCGGGTCTTCTCACTGCGTGAGGCCGGCCACCGTTGGGAGCCCCGCAAGCAGCGTCCGGAGTTCTGGCGCACGGTCAACTCGTCGTTGGTGGGCGGGCAGAGTATGCGCTCGTTCCCCATCTCGAACTGGACCGAACTGGACGTGTGGCGTTACGTGGAAGCCGAGGAGCTCGACGTGGTGCCGTTGTACTACTCCGCGCCGCGACCGGTGGTGGAACGGGAGGGGGTGCTGGTGATGGCCGATGACGATCGGCTGCCGTTGCGGCCCGGCGAGGTGCCGGAGATCCGAGAGGTGCGCTTTCGCACTCTGGGGTGCTACCCGCTCACCGGTGCGGTCACCTCGCCCGCCTACACCATCGCTGAGTTGATCGCGGAGCTTAAGGTGAACAACCTGTCCGAACGGGCCGGTCGGCTGATCGACGGCGAAGGTGCCGGATCGATGGAGCGCAAGAAGACT
>JAUPKO010000649.1 GCA_030837395.1 Actinomycetota bacterium
AGTTGGGAGCCGACATGACCACTGAGGAACGCCTCATGCCTCACACGGGGTACGAGCCGACGCCGGGCGCATTCGATGAGATGTTCGATGCGGACGGTCGGCCTCGCCCTGGGTTGGACCACTTGGAGTCGGCTCTGCAGGCGCTGGGATCCGAGGGCCTACGCGAACGTGGCCGGGTCCGGGACAGCCACCTCACTGCGCAGGGCATCACCTTCACCCTCAGCGGCCGCGAACGGCCACTGCCCATGGACTTGATTCCACGGGTGATCGCCGCGGACGAGTGGCGCATGATCGACCAAGGCGTGGGGCAGCGCATCCGGGCGCTGGAGATGTTCCTCGACGACGTCTACAACCTCGGCCAGATCTTGTCCGAGCGCATCGTGCCCCGTGCTCTGGTGACGTCCTCGGCCCACTTCCACCGCGCCGTTCACGGCTTCCAGCCGCCCAATGGCGTGCGCATCCACGTCGCCGGCGTCGACCTCGTGCGCGACCAGGAAGGCACCATCCGGGTGCTGGAGGACAATCTGCGCAATCCGTCCGGGGTGTCGTACGTGTTGGAGAACCGGCGCACGCTGGCCCACGTCGTGCCCGAGATCTTCCCCACGCAGCGGGTGCGGGCGATCTCCGAGTATCCGGAGAAGCTCTTCGCCTCGCTGTTGGCCTCGGGTCCGCGCGGTGTGCCTGATCCCACCGTGGTCGTGCTGACCCCCGGCGTGCACAACTCGGCCCATTTCGAACACGCCTTCCTCGCCCGCCGGATGGGCACCGAGTTGGTGGAGGGCCGGGACCTGTTCTGCCGCGAGGGCAGCGTGTTCATGCGCACCACGAAAGGTCCGCGGCAGGTGCATGTGATCTACCGCCGGATCGACGACGAGTTCCTGGACCCGGTGCATTGGCGGCCCGATTCGCTGCTGGGCATCCCAGGCATCCTCAATGCCGCTCGGGCCGGCACGGTGTCGATCGCCAACGCGATCGGCAACGGCGTCGCCGACGACAAGGCGCTCTACCCCTACGTGCCCAAGATCATCGAGTACTACCTGGGTGAGAAGCCGATCCTGCCCAACGTGCCCACCTACGACCTGCAGGACGACGACGTGCGGGCCTATGTGCTCGAGCGACTGGACACCATGGTGCTCAAGCCGGTGGATGGCTCGGGCGGCTACGGGCTGGTGATGGGACACCAGGCCAGCGATGCCGAACTCGACACGGTCGCGCAGTCGATCCTGGCCGAGCCTCGGGCCTGGGTGGCGCAACCTGTGCTCACGCTGAGCACCTCGCCGAGCGCCGTCGGCGACGGACTGATCGAACCCAGGCACGTGGACCTTCGGCCGTTCGCGGTCAACGACGGTGAGAACGTCTGGGTGCTGCCAGGTGGGCTCACCAGGGTGGCCCTGCGCAAGGGCAGCCTCGTGGTCAACTCGTCGCAGGGCGGCGGCTCCAAGGACACGTGGGTGCTGGACGACGGCCAGGGCGGTATCAGCGCCGAGCCCAAGACCGCGGCAGTTGCCGACGGCACCGCGGAGGGCTTCATCGGCATCGACCGGCGGTACCGGCGACAGCCCGGCTGGCGAGAGACCGGACCGCGGATCAGCGAGGAGCGCATGCGACAGCAGTCCGAGCAGCAGCAGCAGTGCGGGGGTGCCCCATGCTGAGTCGACTGGCCGAGAGCTTCTACTGGATCGGCCGTTATGTGGAACGGTCCGAGGCCAGCGCGCGGTTGCTGGCCGAGCACCACCAGTTGATCGTCGAGGACAAGCGGGTCACTCCGGAGCGTGGCTCGCAGGTGCTGCTTGACGCCCTCATGCTGCCTGAGGACCCGCATAAGCCCTACACGCCGGCGGCGCTCGTGCGGCAGGTGCTAGGCGACCCCAACGATCCCGGCACGGTCAGCGGCTCGGTGCACGCGGCACGGGAGAATGCCCGGGCGATCCGCGATGCCCTCTCCGGCGACGTCTTCGAGGCCCTCAACAGCGTCGACATGCGCCTCTCGCTCGCCGTGAGCAAGCCAGACATCAGAAGTCCAGGGGTGCTCTTGCACGGCGTGCTCGAGCGGCTGGCGGTGGTGCACGGGGTGATCGACTGGACCTCCCCGCGCGATGAGGGCTACTTGTTCCTTCGGCTGGGGCGCACGCTGGAGCGAATCGATATGACCGCGCGGCTGCTGGCGGTCCACCACGAGTTGCTGTGGCCCGAGTCCGGCCCCGTCGCGATGCTGCGTGCCACCGGCGGTCTGCATGCGTTCCTGCGCGGACGCAACCCCATGAGCGGCGAGCAGGTGCGCGGCTTCCTGGTGCTGGACCCGCTGTTCCCGCGGTCGATGCTGGGCTCGGCCCGGATCGCCGAGGACACCGTGCGGGCGTTGGAGACACAGGGCTCGATGGATAGCACCGGCCGACTGCTGCGCACGGTGGGCCTACTACGCAGCGCGCTGGAGTTCTCGTCCTCGTCGCCGGACCCGCGCACCGTGGATGCCATGGCCGAAAGCGGACTGATCAGTTCGACTCAAGCAGGAATGGAAGTGTCGGACGCGTTCTTCCGGCAAGTTGGGACGACGGTGTGGAGCAGTTGATGAGTTGGCGGCTGAAAGTGAACCACCACACGGGGCTGCGCTACACAGAACCGGTGTCGGCGTCGTTCAACGAGGCCCGGATGACCCCGGCCGACGGCGGCGGCCAGCTGCTGATCGCGCACGAGTTGCGCACGTCCCCGTCCGCCCGGGTGCAGTCATACACGGACTACTGGGGCACCACGGTGGAGGCCTTCGACCTGCACGAGAGCCACACCGTGCTGGACATCACGTCGAGCAGCGTGGTCGAGACCTCGGTCACCACGCCGTTGGCCGCCACCGTCACCTGGGACGACCTCAAGGACGAAGCGGTGAGTGACCGATGGTGTGAGTATCTGCGCCCGAGTCGCTACGTGGACGACGCCCGCGACGACCCGAACCGGGCTGAACTGCTGGCCGCGCTGGCCGCCTACCCGCGGCCGGCGGACGCGATCCTGGCAGCCGTCAGTGCGGTCGAGGACCGTATGACCTATACCCCCGGATTCACCACCGTGTTCACCACGGCCTCCGAGGCCTGGGCCCATGGCGCCGGGGTGTGTCAGGACTTCACGCACGTCACCCTGTCGCTGCTGCGGCCGCTGGGCATCCCGGCCCGCTATGTGTCCGGCTACCTCTACACCGGCAGCGGCGACGTCGGCGAGCGGGTGACCGGCGAGTCCCACGCCTGGGTGGAGGTCTGGGACGGTGACTGGCACGGTCTGGACCCGACGAACGGCCGGGTGGTCGGCGAGGGCCACATCATCGTGGCCCGCGGCCGTGACTACGCCGACGTCAGCCCGCTCAAGGGCATCTACGCCGGCGGCCACTCCGAGTCCCTCGGCGTCACCGTGACCCTCACCCGCCTGCCCCGCTGAGGGTCAGCTGGCCGCACCCACCCGGGTGCTCCGGTAGATCGCGCTCCAGGCGGTCAGCAGCCACCAGGCGATGAGCCCCAGCACGAACCACCCGATCAGCGAGGCCGCGAATCCGGTGATGAAGAAGACGTTGACCGCCATCAGCACCAACACGATGATTCCACCGACGGTCAGCAGCAGCGAGGTGATCAACCACCGCCCCCAGCGTTCCTTCAACGCCGAGAAGTTGGCGCCGATCGCATTGCGACGACCGTCAGCGGCGGCCGGGGCAAGGAAGGCCAGCAACCAGCACACCAGCAGGCCCACGAACGGGTAGATCATGAAGCCGACGATCACCAGAGCGAACAGCGCCACCGCCCACAGGGCGAAAACGGGCAGGATCGGCAGGGTCCCCGAGACCGCACCGGCCAGCGAGACCTTGCCCGACACGGCCTCCAGCGCCGTCCTGGCCAGCAGCGCGAAACACGCCACCAGCACGACCGCCGAGATGACGACCGAGACGATGAACGCGAAGTTCAGCCCGATCCCGGCATTCCAATACACCAGAACCGCCTGCACCAGGGTGTTCACCACGATGGCGATCAACGCCGGAACGGTTCCCCGCCACATCTTGGCCAATCCGGAGATCAGCGCCGAGAAGCCGTACGGCTTGCCGGCATCGGGCTGCGGCGACGGCGAGTCGGCAGTGCGGGTGTCGAGGTCGCTCATTGGGTCCTCGCGTTCTGTGCCATGACGCTGCTGACCAGGCCTTCGTAGAGGGTGGCTGGGCCGGCAACGACCTTGATAACGATGAGGGGATCGGACTCGGCCGCGTCCGGCGGAATCTGGTTCTTGAACTGCGCAGGCACTTCCGCCACCGTGACCTGGTCGGCTTCACCGGTAACGGAGCGGCCGTCGGTCGCCAGCCCGACGCAGCTGAAATGGGTGTTAGCGGACGTGCACACCGGCGCTGACGCGAAGTTCACCCCGTTCGCAAGTGCCACGTCCACCGTGGCGGTTCGCACGCTGCTGATGCTGTCGCCCGCAACGGGCTGGAGGGTGTTGATCTGGGAGCAGCCCGAGAGCGCGGTGACGGCGAGCCCCGCTGCCGCCATGAGTGCCAACTTCCTCATCAGGCACCTCCCGCGCTCGCGGCCAACTGCGCCTTTCGGGTGGCGAATTCGGTCTCCAGGGCCGCGTCGGTGATGGTGCTCAGATCGAACGGGGCCAGCAGCAGCAACTCGACGTTACGGTCCAGTGGCGAACCCCGCCGAAGCAGTGGATCGGCCGACCAGTCGTTCGACGAGAGTTCCCGACTGAGCGAGGCCAACCCGATTTGGGAGAAGTCGCCCTGGGTCCAGGACGCCGGGGAGGCATGGTCCAAGGTGACGCAGAAGATCGACATCGTGCCGTCCTTGTTGTCCACGAGTTCCACCGTCTGAGCCTGCTGCGGATAGTCGATGCACGACGCCGTGGTGATCTCGAAGAACCCGCCTGCACCAGTGGGCTTGCGGTGGGCCTGGATGGTGTTGATGTGAGTGTGCCCATTGAGCCACGCGACCAAGTTCGGGAACTTCAGCAGCATGTCGATGAATTCCGGCGCATGGATCAACTTCTCGCCGGGGGCGAAGATGTTGTGCGCCTCGTTCTCCAGGGTGAGGCTGTTGTGGTGGCTGAGGACGATGGCCAGTTTGCCGTCGGCCTGCACCTGCTCCAGTTCGGACTGCAGCCAGTCGAACTGCGACTGCGGTACTGCGCCGTCGGCCCCCATCACCAGGTTGCAGGTGTCGAGCCCGAAGACCCGCAGCGCCGGGCCGATGTCGGCCTTCCAGTAGGTGGTCTTGTTGTCGACATTGGCCTGGGTGAAACCATGACCGACCGGGCCGGGGAGGTCAGGCGAATCGAGGTGCTGCGCCATGTAGTCGACACCGGTGAGAATCGATCGCTCAGTATTCGCGGTGATGGTCTTGAAGCCCGTGTTGTTGCCGAACTGCTGCCGCAGCCCGTCGAGCAGCCGGGTGGCGGGGCTGATGTCGGTGGCCATGCCGCGGAACAGGCTGGTGGCGAGGCCGGGAAAGGCATAGGCCCGCTGACTGCCGGTGGCGAGGTTGCGGAAGGACTCGTCCGTGGCGAAGGTGCCGTTGAGCGTGACGTCGTGGTTGCCGTAGACCGTGTACCACGGCGCCGGCGACCCCACCGACTCCACGGTGCTGTTGACGACGGCCTCCAGCATGCCGGGGATCGTCGGGAAGCCGTACGCACCGTAGGGGTCGTTGCTCGGGTCCTCCGGGTGGTAGGCGTAGGTCGTCTCTTGCCAGAGTTGCGGACCCTCGTACTGGCCAGGGGCCCCACTGTTGGGCTGCACCGACTTGCCGTCGAAGATGTCGATGTACCAGCGCAACTCAAGGTTGCTCAGCCGGTCTGAACTGTCGCCGGTGTTGAGCACGGCGATCATCGGGGCACCGGTCACGGGACTGTTCGCCACGTCGTGCACGGCCTGCACCATCGCGCTCTGCACGTGCACGGTGAGGGTCTCCTGCGGCCTGCAGACACCCGGCAACAACGTGAAGGCGAAGGCCGCGACCGGGTCGAGCCAGCCTGGCGTCTGGGCATCCATGACGTGGATATCCGACGTGTGCCCCAGGTAGGCCAGCGAACGCCGCGCGGCCACCCGCGCCGGGGAGGGGTCGGCATCGACGAGGTCCGGTCGGACGACGAAGGGGTCACCTGCACCGGTGGTCAAGACCCGGTAGTTGTTCTTCTGCGCCACGGTGCGCTGCAGAATCGTCTGCTGCAAGGTTGTCGGTACGTCAGCAGGCACTGCCGGCTCCAGCAGGACGCGGGCAAGGGCCTGCTGCGGCAGGCTGAAGGACGCCGCCAACGCCGCAGTCACGCCCAAGAATCCCCGACGGGTCAATCCAGACACCGGCGCTCCCTTCGAGCGGCGTCGAAAACATGTAGGAGCCTTGCTATCACACCCGATGCTGGCGTGTCTCCGGAATGGCCGCGCCACGCGGACTGCGGCAGCGGCAGCGGCGGCGCCAGAACCGATTCGAGATGCGTGCGCCACGGTGGAGGCGCTACACAAGAGCGATGAGCGCAGCTACCGCCGATGGCACCGCCGGCCCGGCCGCAACCCAAACCCCCGGCCGGGCCAAGAAGCCGCTGTGGTGGCGAATCCTGCGGGTGGTGC
>JAUPKO010000650.1 GCA_030837395.1 Actinomycetota bacterium
CCGCTGCCACGGTTCTGCCGCCTCGCGGGCCTCATTGGGCCGGTAGATGTCGGTCTTGCCGTCCACGGTCCCCATGAACGGATCGACCACGACCACGGTCACCCCGGCAGTGAGAAACATCTCGGTCATTGCCCGCTCGTCGTCCAGGCCGAGCAGCTTGACCGTCCTGCCGTCGGTCTCGGCGGTGATCCTGTGGACCCGGCGCATATCCGCGCCAGCTGCCCTGAGACCCGGTTTGACGACGTACTCCCATGATTCCTCGGATGAGATGTACGCGACCGCCTGCGGGTCACCGAGAAAGCACCCGCTGATGGTCCCGTTTGTGTAACCAGCGACGAACCACCGCGCCGCGGTGGACTTGCCCGCGCCGGGTCGCCCGGCGAAGGTGCAGACTGCGGCCCGGATGATCCGGCCGTATCCGTCGTGCTCCCACGCCCACGTCGGCACGTCGTCGGCGATGTCCGCCGCCGCTGTCATCCGCAGAACCCGGCCCTTCGGTGTCGGGCCGATGTCGCTGGGCCGACCCTGCGGGTCGAAGTCGACCGACAGGTCGGGTGTCAGGTCGATGCCGAGGGCGGTCATGGCGGCTCCGATGTCGTTGTCGTGGTGAATGGCAGCGAAAGCTTCCAGCCGGGTCACGGTGGGGCGTCCGGTGTGAGCGATCACCGTCTCGAACGGTTCGCGGTCGTGGTCGGTGAAGCAATAGAACGGCGGGTCTGGCCTGTCAAACGCCGAGCAGCCGGGTTCGTGGGCGACCGCTGAGCGTTCGCTGGCGTGCAGACCGGGAGCGGTCCAGAGGTCGCACCCGCAGCCGCTGTAGGTCGTGCCGGTGTTGACCCACTGGGTTGGGGCGAGGATGTCATCCCAGGTGATCTCGGCGCCCCACCGCTGTACAGCGTCGAGGTCGCCGGACGTGATCCGCTCGCGGGTGCGGGCGGCCCGTTCGGTTCGGGCGGTGATGTGGTCGAGGATCAGAGTTCCCAGCGTGGCGGGCAACGGTTCGACGGTCCCGGCTAGGACGTAAGGCCCCTCTGGCCGCACCGAGGGCGGGATCAGAACGTACTTGCCCCGCCCCCAGGTGACCGCGTAGCCACCCTCAGCGTTCATCGTCTGCGGGCGTTCGGGCAGCTCGACACCCTCGGGCAGCACGAACCACCAGTGCCCGCCGTCGCTGTGCGCCCAGGTGGTGCCGTCAGAGTCGATCTGGCCAGGGCTGCGTACGGTCGGCGTGGCGTCGGCCAGACCGACGGCGGCCACGAACGCGGCCACCTCATCGGCAGTGTCGGCATCGACCGCCACCAGCCGGGAGCGGCCCGGCACGATGGCAAGGTTGATCGCGCAGCCCTTGCCGTACTGCCGGGCGTACTGCACCAGGTGACGGTCGAACTCGTCGGCGTCAGTGGCGGCCTGGTACACCCCGCCGTCCTTCAGCGCGGACTCGGCCTGGCCGCCGCCCGTCGCCGATTCGTAGTCGGTCCTGCGCCTGTGCCGCTGCTGGGCCCTGCGCAGGTCGGCGGGCACCTTGGTCCCCGGCGCGATGAACAGGACCGCGCATCCCAGCTCGATCAGCGTGTGCCCGAACGCCCGCACGGCGGGGTGATCGGTGGGCTGGGCGGCGGTGGCGAACGCCTTGGTGATCGCCTCGGCCCGTTCTGCGTCGGACATGCTCGCCGGGGCGGTCGGGTGACTAGACTGGGCCTCGTCGTTGGGCATTTACTCGGGTGTCCTTCGCGTTCGGAGTAAGTCGCCCCGGCCAGGTTGTCGTGTTCTGGCCGGGGTGCTCTGCGTTTATGGGCGGGTGTCAGTCCTCGCCGAGCATCCGCAGCAGGCTCGTGGACTTCACCCGAACGCGCGTGGTGCCGAGCTTGAGGATTTCCAGCTTGTCCGTCCGGGCGAGTTCGTAGCAGTAGGCCCGACTCAGCCCGAGCAGCATGGCGGCCTGCTCAACGCTGACCGTCGGATGCTCGCGCAGGTACTCGACGGTGACGGGTCCACGCCGGACAACGGGGCTGGCGGACTGTACCGGCGGGGTGGGGGCGTGAATCTTGGTGACTGGCATGTCATTCACTCTGACTGGTGGCGTGATGAATGTCTAGGCGGTAGTGTCATCAACATGTGCGCAGCGCGAAAACACTCCCCGCGTGGGGATGTCGAATCGGTCGATTACGCCGACCCCGACCCACAGCCCGGCAGCCGCAGCAGTCCGTTTCAGCGGATGCCCGGCCCCGACGAGCGCGTGGCGATCCGGCTCGTCGGCCACCGGGTGACCTACGTCGTGCGGGTGACGACCAGCGCCGCGAGCGAGCCTCGCGTGGGGGAACTGACGATGATCGCCGACGGTGGCACGGCCATCGACTACGACGGGGTGCGCGCCGTCCCGGTCCGCCGCCTGGCGCACACCGCCGCCCAGTGGATCGCCCGAGCGGGCGGACTGGTGGGATTCCCGGACGACACCGCCGAGGCGCACACACAGCCCGAGAACCACGACCCGCGCGTATGGCGGGCGGCGCAGATCGCCGAGCGCGCGTTGAGTCTCGGCCTATCGGTGCGCCCCACGGTGGCCGCCGAGCTCAACGTCAGCAAGAGCACCGTTGACCGGCTGCTCAGGCGGGCCAAGGCCGGGGGGTGGTTTGACGGCCAGGAACTCCCGAAACGGCCACCTCCGCAGCAGCGCGACAGCACGACGACCGCCCCGACGACACCCGAGGAGACCCGACGATGAGCGAGCCCACAGCCAAGCGCACCCGCCGCGCCGAACCGATCAGCAGGCGCGTCGCCACGAACGGAACGGTCAGCTACGAGTTCCGCGCCGATGTCGGCACCAAGCCGGACGGCTCACGCGACCGCCGCCGGTTCACCTACCGCACCCTTGCCGAGGCGCGGAAAGAACTGCGCCGCATCACTTCCGAGGCCGCTGCGGGCACCTACCACCGCCCGACCTCGATCACCGTGGACGAGGCGTGCGACGCCTGGCTGGCGGGTCGGCGCGGTATCCGCGAGGTCACGTTGTACGGGTACCGCATGGACCTGTTGCCCGTACGCCGCCACCTCGGCGGGCGCAAGCTCCAGCAGCTCACCAAGGCCGACGGGGATGCACTGGTCGAGTGGATGCTGACCAAGGCTCGCACCTCCCCCAAGCACTACCGGGCCGATTCGCTCGCGGGCCGCGTGGTGGCGATGGTCGCCGAGCACCTCGAGGGCATCACATCGGCAGAGCTGACCGCCGCACTGCCCGGTGACGTCCACTCCGCCCTCTCCGCCCTCCTGGCCGCCGGACGGGTCACTCGACTTCGCCGGGGTGTGTACGCGCCTGCGACGCCCTCGACCCCCACCGCCGACGAGACACGCGGGCTCAGCCCCCAGACGGTGCGCTCGACGCTGACCACATTCGGCGCGGTCGTACAGTCCTACGTCGATCAGGGCGTGCTGCCGCGCAATGTGATCGCGCTGGTTGAGCGGCCCAAGGACGCCGACCCCGATCACACAACCGAGGCCGCCGCGAAGTCGTGGACCTTGGCCGAGGCCGAGCAGTTCCGCGAGTCGGTGCGCGATCACCGGCTGTACGCCTGCTGGTTGCTGTCCTGCTACGGACTGCGACGATCCGAGGTGCTCGGGCTGCGCTGGAGCGCAGTTGATCTCGACTCGGGTGTGCTGTCGGTCCGTCGGGGCCGAGTGTCCGTCGGCGGCGAGTCGGTCGAGGGTGCGCCCAAGTCCAAGCGCAGCCGCCGCGATCTCCCGCTGCCAAAGGACGTGACCACGGCTCTACGGGCGTTGCGCCAGCGCGAGCGGTCGGAGGCCCTGGCACTCGGGGTCGGGTGGTCGGATGACCGCCTGGTGGCGGTGCGCGAGGACGGCGAACCGGTGCGCCCCGAGTTTTACAGCGACGAGTTTCAGCGGTTGCGCTCACGGGCCGGGTTGCGCCGAATTAGGTTGCACGGCTTAAGGAATACGTCAGTGTCGCTGATGCTCGACCAGGGCATCCCGGTGCATATCGTCGCGGCCTGGCACGGACACGACCCAGCGGTGGCGCTGAAGATCTACTCCGACGCCAAGGCTGACGAGCTGCGCGCCGCCGGGGCATCGCTGTTCGGCTGACCCAACGACCCCCGCGTTACACGCCTAGGGACACTCTTGGGACACTCGGCCCGTTGTAGGCCCCGGCCACAGCCCGGCGTCACTAGTGAATATGGCCTTTACCTGCACTAATCCTGGTGGGCGCGGAGGGTTTCGAACCCCCGACCGCTGGTGTGTAAAACCAGAGCTCTACCACTGAGCTACACGCCCGTCACGCCAGGAGTTGATGCACTCCCGGGCACC
>JAUPKO010000651.1 GCA_030837395.1 Actinomycetota bacterium
AAAGGCCCTGGCCCTGGCCGAGGGCATGGTCGATCCGGGCGACATAAGCACCCACACCACTCACCCGATCCACGCTAACGACCCCACCCAATAACAACAGCCAACGAGGCCAACCAAAAACGCGGGACCGACTGACGGTCCGCTACCCGGTCGGCTCCGGCCCCAACACCGCCTGCCAATCGTCACGATGGCGCCGCAGATCCTCTGCCGCGCCCGATATCTGCGCCCGCGTACCGCTGATCACGTTCTGCGCCGACGTCAACGCCGCACCCATTGTGTCCACGAGAGTGCGCAAACCAGCCGGTGTGTTCGCCGCCGGCAGAAGCGCCTCAGCCCGCACATGGGCCACGCGCCGAATCCCCTCCACGGCCCTGGCACCCTCCTCAACCGCCGCCAGCGCGTCCCGCACTGCGCTGCCCGCGCTGTCATCCATCGCCGACGCGCGCACCCCGGCTGCGCGGTAGCGGTCGGCCGCCTCTCCGGCGACCGCCGCCAGACCCGCCGTGCCACCAGGAACCTCCGGGACCGCCGGGGAATCGCCTATCGCGCGCAGCACTCCACCATCCCCGGTGGGTGCCGGCAGCAGCGCACATAGGGCCCCCAGAACACGGTCGACCTGCTCGACATACCGCGAGGCAGGATCCATCGACGCCATTCGGCGAGTGTATTCCGGCGCCGTCGGACGCCGGTTGAACTCGGATTCAGCTCACTGGAGTCGTGGCGTGTCGTGGCAGCAATAACAGTTACCGGGGCTCTAGGCTCCCAACATGGCACAGCCACACAAAGGCGATCGGCGGCAGATCCGATTGACCCTGCCTATCGAGGTGAAAGCCCAGCTCACCTGCCTGGCACACGATGTCGGGCTAGGCGCGTCGGACTACATCTCCGACCTTCTCGCCTTCGCCGTCGACCGCCCCGATCTGGTCCGGCGACTGCGCCAGGAAGTGCTCTACACCCAGCCCACGCCGATCAACCCGCAGCCGCCCGCTGACGGCATCATGGGACCCCGGTTCCCCCTGGCTCTCTACAGCTGCATCCACCAGCGCGCTCAACAGCGGGGATTGCCCATGGCCACCTACGTGCGCGATGTCATCGAAGACCACCTTGGCCACCACGTCGGCCAGCGCCCCAAGCAGGAGGAGTTGCTCCTGACCAGCGCCTGAAACCATCGGGCAACCCTGCCCGATTCCTTGCACGAAAACATCCGCTGAAATGCGTGAACCCCCCGGAATCCGGGGGGTTCACGGGGCCGAAGTTGACGCTTCGGGCCTGATGTTTTCGGCTCCCACGAGAACGAGTTTTCCCGACGAACTCTCGTGAGGGCCTTACCTCCAAGCCCGAACGGGGCCTGATCCGTGTCGATCTGTTTTAGGGGTCAATCACGAACGTGTTCGATGGTACGACTTTTCTGTTGGCGTGCGCAACAACGCAACGCGATCTGTTATCGCGTCGTGTCCCGCACGCGGGCAGCCCAATTCACCGCTCTGACCTGCACCGCAGATGTTGGATCGCCCCCCTGCGCAAGCCACAACATCTAGCTCCCTGCACCCGTCGCGGGCTGAGCTACCGCCATAACGCGCCGTCGGCGGCGACACGGTGAACGCCCCTACAGCGGCGGGGAGCCCGCCGGCAGCCGTGTGGAAGGCCTTAGCGCGGCGTCTCTCTCCCCCGGGCCGGGACCGGATGAAGACCTTCGACCCGCAGACCAAGGCCTACGTGTCGGCGCGGCGGATCACTGAGACGCTGCCCACCCAGATGGCCGCGGTGTACCTGTACACGCCGGGTCGGCGGGCCACCCTGCTTGCCCTGGACTTCGACAGCAAGGGCCACGGCCGCGAACAGGTCGACACCGATTTCGACCGTGCCCTGGGCTGGCTGACCGCCTGCGGAGCCCGCGTGGTCACCGACCGCTCAACCAACGGCGGCCGACACATCCTGGTGCCGTTGGGGATCGGCACCACCGCCTCCTTCGACGAGATCCAGCCACTAATGCGCCAACTCGCGGCTCGCCTGCCCAGCCTGGACGCCAAACCCATGCAGAACGCCAAAGAAGGCTGCATCTCGGTGCCGGGCACCCCGTGCACCGGCGGCGGCTACCGCATCCTCGACGGACCGCTGATCGACGCCGTCAACGCCCTCACTGAACGCTCGGAACCGACCCTGCTTCCCCAGCTCTACGCCCTACTGGGCACCCTCCCCGCCGCCGCCAAGACAGCGACACCAGACCGCGACGAGCACACCACCGGCACCGGCGACCAGGTACGCCTGCCCGAGCACGTCCGGTGGACCAAACCATGGCCCGCCGACGTCGAGCGGTTCGCCGTCGATGGCGAGCGGGCCTGGCGCTGGACGGGGAGTCCGAAGCCGGCACGGCCACCTGCCCTTGCCCGCGCCCCCTGGGACACACCCTCCGAGGCGCGGATGTCGGTAGTGCTCAACGCAGTCCTGCGCGGCTACAGCTGCGCCGACATCCGCACACAGAGCCGCCCGGGCGGCCCGTGGCGCGGGCTGGGCGACTCCTACCGAGGCAAGCACGGCGACCGTGCCGACACCCAACTCACCCGCGACGTCAGCACGGCTTTGGACTACACCTCGACACTCGCCGTAAAAGCGAACCCGCCCGCCCACGGGGGTAAGTACTCACAGTGGGGGGGTGCCGCGGGGATCGAGGGGAGCTGGCTGGCGCACGCTCTGGCGTGGGCCGATCAAGAGTTTTCAGGAAACCCGCTGCGGTGGACGGTGCGCGATGTTCTGCAAGCATTGGCGATCAAAGCGACTGTCGCGGGGGAGATCCGTTCGGGAACGCCCATTGTGGGAGTCGGCGGGCGCAGTCTGTCACTGTCTGCCGGGCTGATGCCGCCGACCACGACCTTCGAGGCGCTGCGACGAATCAGGGACATGGTAGGTGCCCCGATCGTGCTAGTGCGACCCCGCGTCGGCCGTGACGCCGACTACTACGCCCTCACCACCGCCCATCCTGATCCCACCGCGGTCACGCCGATTCCGCTGGAGCGTGTCACTGTGATCGACGTACATCCAGCGTGGAGCGTTCTCGGCCGGTCCCACCGCGCCGTCTACGACCTGATCACCCAGGCCGGGATGACTCGGCCGGCCGACATTTATGCCGCCGCTCGCATCAGCGCCCGCAGTGGGCAGATCACCCTCGCCGCCCTCGCCGGAGCAGGCTTGATTACCCGCTTGGGACGGACAGTCAACCCCGGCCCGGTCACCCTCGACGACATCGCCGCCGCCCACCGCCTCCACGAGGTGCAGGCCGACCGGATCGCCCGCTACCGCCGCGAACGCGCGGCCTGGCACACCTGGCTCGCTCTACAAGACCAACTCCGCCGAATCCCCGCCACATCCGATGAGGACTCCCCTGCCACCCCCACGGCCCCCACCTGGGCCGACCACGACGACTACCTTGCCGCCGTCCTGACCCATGGCCCACCGATGGGAGACGACGAAGCCACCGCCATCGACCTGCTCGCCGATCTCATGGGCGCCAGGATTGTCTCTGTCCGCTGATCGTCGCCCTGGTGCCCGATACCAAGTGCAGTGGAATCAGCAGCCAAGTCTCCCCTGTTAGTCACGCGCTATTGCACAAGATGCGCCGACAAATATTTCGGCGACTATCTCATTTCGCGATCGTGCGGTACATCTCAAGAGCGTTTTGCCGTTGACTCTGAATCTCCGCCAGATAATTCTGTCGGCCGCCCGCGAACGCCGCTTCCGCCGATCCGACCCCGGGAGCCTGCTGCAACCAAAAGATCGTCTTCCAGATGTCGGGCGCGTGCCGGCCGCCCTTGGCGTCGAGCCGATTGAAGAACTCGGCGATCGCACTGTTCGGATTGCCCCGCCCCGGGTAGCTGGTGTCCTGCTGGAAGATCCCCACCCACGCTCTATTCGGCGAGACCGCGCCCACTCGCAATGCCGACTCCTGCATGGCCGTCGACAAAATTGCCACCGTCTGTTGCGGCGAATACCCTCGCCGGTGTGCTTCGTGAATGATGGCAGCTGCAACCTCCCGCGGAGACGACCCTGCCCGCAGCCGGCCCAAAGGAATGCCGGGAGACGAACCTGCCGGTAAATTGTCCTCGTCACCGGTGGCACCTGATGCTGGTGTAACCATCTGCGGCAGAAGGCTTTTCAGCCCAGCGACCGCGGACCCCGCACCGCTGCCGAGTTGGCTGAGGCTGCCGAGGCTGTTGGTCATGGCTGGGCCGGCGCCGAGCAGGGGTGTCATGGAGTTGGTGGGTGTCGTCGGGCTGGTGGGGGTCA
>JAUPKO010000070.1 GCA_030837395.1 Actinomycetota bacterium
TCACCAATGGCGTGGCTGCGGAGGCTGGGTTGCGGGTGACCCACGTTGCCCCATCGTTGATCGAGTACTGGTAGTTCGTGATCGCCACGTCGCTCGGCGGTGGCGTGAAAACGATCGAGGCCTGGCCGTTGCCGGGGGTGGCGACCAGGCCGTTGGGGGCACCGGGGGCCTCGACCCGGGCCACGAGCCCCGGGACTTGTCGGGTGACGTAGGCGAAGGCGCTGCCAGGCGCGATGGCCACGCCGTATGGTCCGCTGCCCACACCGAACGTGGCGGTCACGGAGTTGTCTGAGGTGCGGATCCGGGACAGGTTGCCGGCGGTGCTGAGGGTCACGTAGGCGAAGGTCCCGTCCGGCGAGATCGCCACCTTCTGCGCGCCACCGGGCACTGCGATGGACGTCACCAAGGTGTTGTCGGACGTCCTGATCCGTGCGACCGAAGAGTTGCCGCCGGTGTTGACATAGGCGAAAGTGCCATCGGGTGACATCGCGATGAATAGCGGCTGCGTCCCCGCCACCCCCACTGAGGTCGTGGCCACCACGGTGTTGTCCGAGGTGCGGATCCGCGACACCGTCGAGGATTGGGAGTTGGCCACATAGGCGAACGACCCGTCCGGGGCTAATGCCACCCCGATCGGGGCATCCCCGACGGCGGTGGTTCCCGTCACGAGGTTGTCTGACAAGCGGATCCGGGCGACCGAATCGGTCCCCGCGTTGGTGACGTAGGCGAAGCTGCCGTCCGGGGCGATGGCGACATCGACAGGTACGGAGAAGCCGGTGATCGTCGCCGTGACGGTGTTGTCTGAGGTACGGATCCGCGACATCGAACCGCCCCAGTAGTTGGTGACCAAGGCGAAGGAGTCGTCGGGCGCGATCGCCACGGACCCCGGCCCGTCGCCCACCGAGATGGTTGCCACCACCACGTTGTCCGACGTGCGGATCCGCGACACGGTGTCCGAACCGGAGTTGGCTACCAAGGCAAATGTGCCGTCAGTCGAGACGTCGACACCCTGTGGGTAGGTGCCGACCGCGATCGACGCCGGCGTGACCTCGGCAGCACTGGCCCTCGCCGACACCGCCACCGCCGACACCAACGCCAGCAGCGCTGCGAGCACGGCCATCGAGGCCAGCAGCGTCACCGACCTCGGGCCGATTCCCCGCGATCCCCCGCCCCAAAACAAACGTTCCGGGCACATGACGCGTCGCCTCCTACCGAAATCGGCTGACCGACACGGCCAACCGCACCGCAGCAGACCCACACCCGTCCACGGGCCTCCTCACTTTCATCGTGGCATGACCCCAAGGGCCGCAGGTGAGGGGACCCAGACGGGTGAACAGCCCGACCAAGCTCACCACCAGACCGCCGTTGCGGCGGGCGGTACTTGTCGAGGTATGACGCCTCTCGTCGGCCCGCGAATCCCGTCCCCGTAGTCGGCCGTGCAGGAAGCCCGGCGGCATCCCGTGGGGCTCTCGTTGAGCTTGGCACTCGAGCCCGGGCGTCAGCGCGGACCCCTCCGTGACAGCGACCCGCTACCGTCACTGACGTGATCTCCGCCTTCGCGACTCTGCCCACGTGGTTGATCCTCATCATCTGCGCAGCAGGCTTCTCCGCGGTGACCTTCGGAACTCGCCAGATCGTCGTTCGACGCTGCGCCCCCGAGCGGCAGGACGATTTGGTCGATCTCGCCAAGGCGATGAACGGCCCGACTGGTACGACCCTGGCCTTCCTGATCGGCTTCGCCGTGACGATCACCTGGGGCACCATGAGCGCGGCGCAGGGGTCGGTCGAGAAGGTCGCGGCATCGGCCCAGCAGATCTCCTGGCTGACCGAGAACCTCGAGGACAGGGACAGCGCGAAGGTCATCAACAGTGACCTGAGCGAGTACCTGACCACGATTGCGACTCGGGACCGCGCCCAACTGGCCTCAGGCGACATCGTTCAATTGCCCTCTTTCGACTATCTCGACAAGTTGGAGAAGGACGTCCACCTCATCGGAAAGGCAGGCTCGGCAACCAACCCGGAGTCGGGACCGTTGCTGTCAGCGGCAGCCGCTCTCACGGGTGCCCAGGGCGAACTCAACGCCGTCGCTCGCCGGCAGCTGCCGGATGTGGTGCTGTGGCTGCTGCTCTTCACAGCGACACTGTCGGCCGCGGTCATGGGAATCGTCGCGACCGAGGTGAGGCGCCCGTACCTGATTCTGGGCTGGGCGATCGTCGCCGCCATGGGCGTCAGCGTCGTGCTCAGCCTGTACAACCCCTTCGACGGCACCGTGTCGGTCGACTTCACACCGCTCACCGACGCGGCATCGCGCATCGCCGACAACGCCCGCTGAGCCGCCTCGGGTGGGCGACAGGCCAGAAGGCCCCGCGGATTAGTCGACTGTGACGACCCTGTTACGCCCGGTCGACTTGGCCACGTACATGGCCTGGTCGGCCCGGCTGATGACCTGATCGGCGGACTCACCGGGCCGCATGACCGCGACCCCGACGACAACGCCTACCCCCGGGCCGTGCAACCCGAGGGGAATCCGGCAGCCCAGGCGGTGGTCCCCGAAGTTTTCACCACCTGTGACCGCGCCTGGCGGGGTATCGGCGTGATCCCGCAGTCTGGCTGGCGACTATCCGAGGACTACGCGGAATTCGATGCCGAACGCGAGCTTGACGTCACCGGAACCACCACAACCGAGTCAGGGTTGTGCCGTTCCGGCGAGGTCCTGCAGGGGCTGATCAAACCCTTCGGATGCGAGGCCTTCAGCAACGAGTGCACCCCCTCTACGCGTTGGGTCCCCCTGGCGTGTAGCGAAAGCGCCAGCGCGGCCTACTATCAATTCCGATGGCTGGAGAACTCGGTAACCGATGGGCGAAACGTTGGCACTCACCTCGTGATCGTGTCCGTTGCCGCTGCGGGACTATCCCGCGGTGGTGATGGAGCACGGGCATCGGCGGCACCCGGGTGGTGGATCTACCGCTCGGCGAGCAACTGCCCCGGATCTGCTGACGCCGCTGCGCACGGCGCGTCAGTCGGCGCCGAAGTCGAATGCCGCGCGATCCAGCGGCACCTCGTCCTCGATCTCGGCCGCGCTCGGCGCCGCGATGGCCGCAGCACCGCCTGGTTCGAGGTCACCGATGAGGTGGGTGTGCCGGTCGAGCAACTGACCCTGGCTGGCGTAAAGCTCGAGCCGGGAGCGCGTGTCGGCGATGTCGAGGTTGCGCATCGTCAACTGCCCGATGCGGTCGACCGGGCCGAACACGGCGGCGTCATTGCGTTCCATCGAGAGCTTGTCCGGGTGGTACGACAGGTGCGGCCCCCGGGTGTCCATAATCGAGTAATCGTCCCCGCGGCGCAGCCGCAGCGTCACATCGCCGGTGACGGCGCTGGCCACCCACCGCAGAATCGACTCGCGCAGCATCAGTGATTGCGGATCGAGCCAGCGGCCTTCGTACAGCAGCCGCCCGAGCCGCAGCCCCTCCGCGTGGTAGTTCGCCAGCGTGTCCTCGTTGTGAATCGCATTGAGCAGCCGCTCGTACGCGATGTACAGCAGGGCCATCCCCGGGGCCTCGTAGATGCCGCGACTCTTGGCTTCGATGATCCGGTTCTCGATCTGGTCGGCCATGCCCAGCCCGTGCCGACCGCCGATCACGTTGGCTTGGTCGAACAGTGCCACCGACGAGTCGTAGGCCACGCCGTTGATGGCCACCGGCCGGCCGCCGGCGAAGCTGATCGTCACGTCCTCGGTGTCGATCTGAACCGCCGGGTCCCAGAACTTCACGCCCATGATCGGCTCGACCAGTTCGATCGACGAGTTCAGATGCTCGAGCTGCTTGGCCTCATGCGTGGCGCCAAGGATGTTGGCGTCGGTCGAGTACGCCTTCTCGGCGCTGTCCCGGTACGGCAGATTCCGCTCGGAGAGCCAGGTGCTCATCTCCTTACGGCCGCCGAGTTCGGTGACGAAGTCCGCGTCGAGCCACGGCTTGTAGATGCGCAGGTTGGGGTTGGCCAGCAGCCCGTAGCGGTAGAACCGCTCGATGTCGTTGCCCTTGTAGGTCGAGCCGTCGCCCCAGATGAACACGTCGTCGGCGAGCATTGCCCGAACCAGCAGGGTCCCCGTGACAGCCCGACCCAGCGGTGTCGTGTTGAAGTACAGCCGACCGCCAGAGCGGATGTGGAACGCCCCGCAGGCGATCGCGGTCAGGCCCTCCTCGACGAGGGCGGTCTTGCAGTCCACCAGTCGGGACACTTCGGCGCCGTAGAGGGTGGCTCGGTCGGGCACCGAGTCGATATCCGGCTCGTCGTACTGACCCAGATCAGCGGTGTAGGCGCACGGAATCGCCCCCTTGTCCCGCATCCAGGCGACTGCGACAGAGGTATCAAGTCCACCGGAGAACGCGATACCGACGCGCTCGCCGACCGGGAGGGAAGCTAGGACCTTCGACATGTGGGCCAGCCTAGTTGACCGCGAGGCTTGCCATCCCCGACCCTCTCGCGTAATGTACAACCTTGTGGTTGTAGATCAAGGTTTCGAGCACCTGACGGACGACGAGGTCGATCGGATCTTCCGCGCACGGGCCGACCGCACTCGCCGCGACATCGTGCGCCGAACGCTGGTCGGCGAGGTCACCGTGTCGCAGTTGGCCAAGAACTACGCCATGTCGTTCGCGGCCGTACAGAAGCACGTCGCGGTACTGGAAGGAGCACATCTGGTGACCAAGCAGGCGCACGGTCGCGAACGCCTCGTGCGCGCCAACCCCGCCGCCCTGCACCAGGCCCAGCGCCTGCTCGACCAGTTCGAACAACTGTGGCGCGACCGCGTCGACCGCCTCGATGCCCTGCTCTCCGAGGACCTGCTCTGACCGGCTCCGCCACCCCGCACCCGACCTCCATCCCGCATCCACGAAAGGTTCCCCTCATGCCAGTCACCGCCGTCACCAAAGACCTCGACGCCCTCACGATGACCGTCGTGGCCGACTTCCCCGTGCCCCTGGCGCGACTGTGGAACGCCTACGCGGACCCGCGCCAACTGGAGCGGTTCTGGGGCCCGCCCACCTACCCCGCGATCTTCACCCGGCACGACATGTTCCCCGGCGGCCGCAGCGCCTACCGCATGACCGGGCCCGAGGGCGACGTGTCCTGCGGCTACTGGGAGTACCTCGACGTCACCCCGATGGCCTCGTTCGAGGTGCTCGACGGTTTCGCCCACCCCGATGGCTCGGCCAAGGATGACATGCCCTCGATGCGCATGACCTTCGCCTTCGCCGAGACCACCGACGGCTCCCGGGTGACTACCACCACCTACTTCACTTCCCTCGACGAACTGCAGCAACTGATCGAGATGGGCATGGAGGAAGGCATGCACGCCGCGATGGGCCAGATGGACGCGGTGCTCACGGATCTCGCGTCATTCGCCTCGGACGCTGCCGCGGAGGCGCAACTGCTGTCCGACACCCAGGTGCGCGTGAGCCGGGTGATCCGCGGCACCGTCGAGCAGGTGTGGCGGGCCCACCACGATGCCGACCTCATGCGGCGGTGGCTGCTGGGGCCCGATGGCTGGACGATGCCGGTGTGCGACGTGGCCAATCAGGTGGGCGAGACGTACCGGTACGAGTGGGAGCAGGTGGACGGCACCGAGCGGTTCGGCTTCACCGGTGAACTGCTCGAGTCCTCGCCGCCGCACCGGGCCGTCACCACCGAGGCCATGATCGGCATGCCGGGCCCGGGCACCACCAACGAGATGACCCTCACTCCGGTCGCAGGCGGCACCCTGCTCTCGATCGTCATCACCTACCCCAGTGCAGAGGTCCGCGACATGATCCTGGCCACCGGGATGGTTGGCGGCATGGAGACCAGCTACGCCCGGTTGGAGGCCGAGGTGCTCGCCTGACGATGGGGGCGCAGGCACACTAAAGTCGACCTATGCTCACCACGAATCCAGCGATCATCCTCGTCGGCAGTCGGCAATCAAACAGGTTGCTGGAGGAGTTCGGCCGATACCAGAGCGACTACGACGTGCGCTGGGCCGCCAACGCCGCCGAGGCATCGGTGCTCGCCGACGAGCAGGCCGCCGGCGGCGGCCAGGTCGCGTTGTTCGTCACCGAGGCCGAGCTGCCCGACCTGCCGATCCAGGAGGCCTTGGAGCAGTGGCGGTCAACGTTCCCGTCGGCCCGGCGGGTGGTGCTGCTGCACCGAGAGCGACTCGTCGCCGATCGCGCTGCCCTTGTCGCCGACCTTGCCGCTAACCGCTACGACGCGTTGCTGCTGCTGCCCTCGGGAAAGCGTGACGAGGAGTTCCACACGGCCATCACCGAGTTGCTGTCCGACTGGGGTGCCACGGTCGCGGGCGTCGAGAACGAGTGGGTGCAGATCGTCGCCCGTGGTGATGAGCCCTTGACCGCCGAGCTGCGCGACTTCCTCGACAGGTCTGGCTACCCGCACCGGACGTACGCTCCCGAGAGCCTCGTCGGGCGTTCGATCATCGCCGCCTGCCGCGAGGATCGGTTGCCGCTTGTGCGCACGCCGATCACCGGCATGGTGCTGGCACCCACCACGGTTGGCGATCTGGCCGCCGGGATCTACGGGCGGCCAGACGAGCTCCCCGAAGACTCCGTGCAGGACCTCGTCATCATCGGGGCCGGGCCGGCTGGGCTGGCCGCCGCGGTGTACGGAGCCTCCGAGGGACTGGGAACGATCGCGCTGGAGAAGGACGCCGTGGGCGGCCAGGCCGGCACGAGTTCGATGATCCGCAACTACTTGGGTTTCGAGCGGGGCATCTCCGGGATGCGCTTGGCCCAGCGGGCGCTCAGCCAAGCCATGCGGTTCGGGGCGTGGTTCTTCGTCGGAGCAGACGTCACGGGAATCACGCCAGGTGACCACGATCGCCCGCACGTGGTGCACACCGAGCGCGGTTACGTCGTCGCCCGCGCCGTGGTGCTGGCGATGGGTGTGACGTACCGGCGGCTGGAGGTGTCGTCAGTCGAGGAACTACTGGGTCGGGGCGTCTACTACGGCAGTGCGGTCTCGGCCGCCCGAGAGCTGCAGGGCGCCAGGGCGATCGTCGTGGGCGGTGGCAACTCGGCCGGCCAGTCCGCGCTGCACCTGGCGCGTTTCGCCGACAAGGTCACCATCATGGTGCGCCGCGACGGTCTGCAGGACACCATGTCGCAGTACCTGATCGATGAGATCGCAGCGAATCCGCGTGTGCACCTGCTCACGGGGTCGCAGATCGTCGCCGGTGGGGGTGAGGGCGGCCGGCTACGCTGGGTGGACGTGGCGAATACCTCCGATGGTGCGGTCACGCGCATGGACGTCGACGGGCTATTCCTGCTGCTCGGCGCCGAGCCCCACTGCCAGTGGCTGCCCGAGGGGATCGCCCTGGACGATTACGGCTTCGTCCTCACTGGCCGCGATGTACCACGCGCGTTGTGGGTGGACGACACGCCGCCTGCCGATCTGGGCACGAGTATCGGCGGCATCTTCGCCGTCGGCGACGTGCGTTCCGGCTCCATGAAGCGGGTGGCGTCCGCTGTTGGTGAGGGGGCCTCCGTGGTGCCCATGGTGCACCGCTGGCTGGGCTGACCCCAGGCAGGGCCATCCGGGTGATGGGTGACACCTCAGTTGCCACTGCACCCCTGACGCTGCCACGGTGGAGCGAGCCATACCGCCCCACACTGGAGGGTCCATGTTTCATGAGTTTGGGGATTCGGCGGGGCGGCCAGGCAGGCAACACCGGATCGCGAGACGGCGGGCCGTGGCGTGGGTCGGCCGGTGGGCGACGTGGCTGCTGGCGGTGGCGGTTGGCCTAACCGGCCCGGCGGCTCTTGCCTCGCACGCGACGCCGGTGGTAGGGGCACCGGGCGCGGCACCCGCGGCAGACGTTCCGAGCGTCGACTGGGGTGACTGGACCGCCGGCCCCCTGCCGCTGTTCGGCCCGGCACCGGCCGACGGCGCCCTGACGGTCTACCTCGCCCTGGTCGGGCCGGCCGGCCCGGAGGACCTCGCTACCCGGGTCAGCGACCCCACCTCGACTGACTACGGCGACTACGTCACTCTGGCCCAAGCAACGGCTCAGTTCGGGGCGACTCCGGCAACGCGCCAGGCGGTCACAGATGCGGTGACGGCGGCCGGAGGCACCGTGACCTTCGGCCCGGTCAACACCTATGTCCGGGCCACGTTCTCGGTTGCCCAAGCGGAGGACTTCTTCGACACCACCTTCGGCCTCTACAGCAACACCCTCGCCAATGGTC
>JAUPKO010000652.1 GCA_030837395.1 Actinomycetota bacterium
CAGGCTCGCGGGGGTGTCGATGCACCGACTCAAGTGCTGATCAGTAGCTCGCGAAGTTCACCCTCGAGGTCAGTCCAACCGAATTCGGTTGGCGGACTCATCTGGCGCGGCCGATCGACGTTCCCCGGCTGATCGAAGTGCCCCGTCTGATCAAGTTGCGGTGGCGGATGCGATACATATCTCTTGCCGCGCGGACTCGTCCACGTCAGGCGGTCGCTCGGCCCAGTGTCAGCAACCACGTTCCAGGAGTGATGAGTTTTGAGTTTGTGGTGTCGACGACATAGACAATGAAGATTCGCCGCAGCCGTGGAACCGCCGGACGCATCCTCGCCAAACGCGACTGTGTGATCAAGATCTGTGCGGAACGCTGGCTGTGAACAGCCTGGGAATCGGCATGTCCGATCTCTGGCGACGATGTAGTCGCGAAGTGCAGTTGGCGGCGAGTAGGTGCGGCGGCCGAAGTCGAGTAAGTGTCCAGTGACTGGGTCGGTGACGAGTCGACGCCACTTTGAATCCGCTGCAAGTTGGCGCGCGAGGCTCGCTGGAATTGGACCGAACCCGACTAGCTCCCCGGGGTTGTCTGCTAGCCCCAACAACGTTGGCAGATCAACGAC
Organism: Actinomycetota bacterium; assembly: GCA_030837395.1. Taxonomy (GTDB): domain Bacteria; phylum Actinomycetota; class Actinomycetes; order S36-B12; family UBA10799; genus JACJWR01. Next base: position 615 of record JAUPKO010000652.1, read on the forward strand.
CACTTGAGTTTCGAGACGCCGGCGACCTTGGTGGGTCGGCAGGCAGGGATCCTCGGCAGCGCGTTGTGCCCAGGTCGTGAGCGCATCTGCTCGCTTGTGTGCCAAAGTCCGCGCATCGTGGGAATGGGTGTCTGCAAGCCCGCAAGCAGTCAGGGCATTCCAGACAGCAATGGCATCCGGGGCCGGCAACACGGCTTCGATTGTGGCCATGACGCCTCCGTCGTTGAACATCCGAACCTCGCGTTTGGCGAACTCGGCTTCCACTTGGTCAGCGAGTGGCAGCGGGGCAATCCGCGCAGCAACTCGTCGGGCGTGACGACGCAATTGACCCGGCGTTTTCGAGCCCGCGCCCAAAAGTACGATCTGCTCGACCTGTGCTGCCTCGGAAGCTGAAAGCCGCTCGCACTCTTCGGAGAGAGCCGCCGCGTGGGCGTAGGTGATCTCCCCAGCGGCGAGCTCTTCCACGGTTGCAAGAAGCTTGGACCGAAGGCTGCGGGCAAGGGATATGGATTTGTCGGCCGCGAAGTTGGAGATGCGGAGTGCGGTTGAGATCTCCTCGCGAACGGGATCAACGACCATGAACGGATCCTCGATGAATTCCTCAGTCGGTTCGTCTCCTGCGACGGCCGCCACTGCTCGGAGTCGAAGTGCCGCAAGCCACGATGCATGTCGATCGAGAGCGACTAGGAAATCGACTTGAAGCCCCGCAGGGAGGTCGAGCGGTTCGATCGAACTGAGGGCACCTAATGTCGAGGCATTTGGGGGAGTACGGAGGGCGTCGGCGATCACTGCTGAGGGGTGAATCCCACCAGCAGGGCTGTGTCCAGAGTCGGACATTTCCACGTCGGCCATGGCAAGACCCTAGTCGGCGGGTCCGACAAAATTCGCACAGATGTTCGGGGTGCTGCGGGTATCTCGGAAGGATGTTTCGCAGCTGCCAGATCCGCCGTTACGTGCGCGACGACCTACGGTTAGCCCGAATGGGGGTATCTCAACGGGTACTTGGTGGGTTTCAGAGTTGACGCCGAGCAACAGCGCTTAGGTGCGCCTAAATTCGTAACACTTGACGCTCAGTTGGCCATGACTGGATTGGATAGGTGGCGCGTGTCTATCCCCAGCACTTCGGCGGCGCCGTATCCCCGCAAGAAAGCATCAGGATTCAGCCGCTTCCACCCGCGCAAGCTGATCGTTGTCTCTGTGGTTGCACTGATCGCCGGAGGCCTGTCGGTCGCGGCTCCAACGTCGGCATCGGCCGACCCCGGAGACAACCCACAAACATTTGCAAGCGATGGCACCTACACGGTTCCCGACGGCGTAACGGCCATCAAGATTGTGGCAACGGGTGCAGGTGGCGGTGGTGGTGCAAGTGCTGCTCCTCCTGGCGGTGGAGCCGGCGGTGCCGGTGCAGTCGTGGAGACTGCCTACGCCGTCACCCCAGGGGCAGCTCTCAACGTCAAGATCGGTACTGGTGGCACAGCGGGCGATGCTGGCGGGCCGGGCACAGGTGGGGCAGGCCTGGCACCTGGTGGAAGCGGTTCGCAAGGGCAAGAGGGTCAGGCGTGGTCTGGCGACGCCATGGGTGGTGGTGGAGGAGGTTCCACAGCCGTCACAGGGGCCGGGTACGACGACGGCACGGGTGGCTTAGTCGTCATCGCCGGCGGCGGTGGTGGGGGTGGCAGTGCGCCAGGTATAACGAACGACGGCGAGCCGCACCCAAGCGTGGCAGGCAGTGGAGGTGACGCCGGGTCCGGTACGCGGGATGGCGGGTGCCGCTGGCAAGGTGCGAATGGCACTCAGTCGGATGGCGTGAGCCCGACCGACGTCTTCGGTGGGGGTGCGTCTCGAGACTGCGCCGCGATCGATGCGCAGGCCAACCCAAACGATGTATTGAACGCCGGTGTCGGCGTGGATGGAATCTCTGACGCGGGCGGTGATGGCTTCTTTGGGCAAGGCGGGAACGCCGCACCTTCCAGCGGCGACGAAGGAACCGTCGGAGCTGGTGGTGGTGGGGCTGGCTACGGAGGCGGCGGCGGCGGAACTTACTCGCCGGGCCAGATGGGCCTCGGGGGCGGCGGCGGCGGTGCCGGTGGAAGCTTCTCTGGATCACATGCAACCAACCAGACGGCTGTTTCGGTCGCCTCCAGCGGAGCGGGCGTAGGTGGGACCGTCGAGGGAAACGGCGCATCTGGTTCGGTCACGATCACCGCACTGAATTCGCCCGCGATCACCGCGGTGACCGGCGGCAACAGGCAGGCCACGGTCACGTGGACGGAACCGGAGAGTCAGCCGGACGGCATCGGGGCCACGACGTACAAGCTCTACAAGAACGGCGTTGAGGTTCCCGGCGCTCCGACGTCTCCGGCGACGGTCACTGGCTTGGACTATGGCGAGACGTACTCATTCACCGTGGTAGCGACGGAGGCGGGTGGAACCTCGTGGTCAAGCGCCGCTGCACCGGTGACGATTGCCGCGCGGCGGACTTTCTGTGAGGGCGGGGGACCGTGCGTTATCGGCGACACTGGACCCGGTGGCGGCATCGTCTTCTACGACGCAGGGAGCGACCAGGACTGGGGGCGTTATCTGGAGGTAGCGCCGAGCGACTGGCATGGCAGTAGCGATCCGGTGTTGGCATGGGGTGCTCACGAATGTGAGATCTCTAATGTCCCAGGTACATCCCAAGATCTCGGGTACGGGTATGCGAACACCGAAGCGATCGTCTCTGCGTGTCCAGGATCCGGATCCGCTCCGGCTGCGTGGGAAGCGAAGAACTACCGCGGAGGAGATCGGGAGGATTGGTTCCTGCCTTCACCCGGTGAGCTACTCGCGCTTAACGACAGCGGCGTGGCGGCATTGGAAAACAGTACGTATTGGTCGTCAGCGCAGGAGAACGACACTGAGGCGTGGGCCAGTTTCGCTGCTGACACGGCTCCGGAAACGAAATACACCACCGACCGCGTGCGCCCGATGCGCGCCTTCGTCGACTTTGCTCCGGGCCAGCCGACGATCACTGGTGCGGTGGCTGGCAATGCCCAGGTTGATCTGACCTGGGACGCACCATCGGTCAATTCGGTGACGACCCTCACTGGCTACACGGTGACGCAAAGTGCAGCCGGCGGGGAGTACACCCCGGTCACGGCTGGATCGTGCACCTCTGTTGCGGCCGACGCCACCAGCTGCACGGTCGGGGGGCTGGCTAACGGAACTGATTACACATTCAAGATCGCTGCCACGAGTGATCAC
>JAUPKO010000653.1 GCA_030837395.1 Actinomycetota bacterium
GAGCTCGTTCTGACTGATGCGCTCCGTCTCGGCCACCGCCTTGACGAGTTCACGCGTGCGCGGGTTGTGGAAACGAAGCGGGAAAGCGGACGTGGCCATGAGTTGATCATCCCGCCGACGGTAGATGTCAATCAAGCGTAATGACGTCACCCTTGGTCGTCGTCGGCCAGCCACTCCACGTGCCACCGAGCGCGCCACTGTGGGAATCTGGAACGGTGAGGGGCAGGAGCCAACCAACCCGGGCGGATCGGGCGAGCGCAAGCGATCTGACAATGCTCGCCACCGACCACGGGCCGGTACCGATGAACATCGGCGTCGTGATGGTGCTCGATAAAGCATCGGATCTCGACTTCGAACGATTCACCTCGCTGTTGTCGGAACGGATCCCGGCAGTGCCACGGCTACGGCAGCGACTCGTCCGGGTTCCGGTCGGTTGCGGTCGACCGGTCTGGATCGACGATGGCGGCTTCCACCTCACCCGCCACCTGCAGTACAGGCAGTTGGACGGGACGGCAACGCAACGCGATGTCCTCGAGATCGCTGCCGCCATGGTCTGTCAGCGCCTCGACCGAACTGCGCCGCTCTGGTCAGCCAGTTTGGTCACCGGCCTTTCCGACGACCGAGCCGCGATCATCCTTGTGCTGCATCACGTCGTTGCTGACGGGCTCGGCGGGCTGGCGCTGCTCGGGTCCCTGGTCGATAGCGTTGCCCAGCCGGATGCGCGACCCTTCCCCGTCCCACCGCCGGACGTCCGCACGCTGGCGGCCGACGCCATGCGGGAGAAGCTGGACGGCTTGCGGCGGATTCCGCGCCGCCTTCGCAAGGCCATCGACGGTCTGCACGAACTCGGGTTCACCCGTTGGTCGAAACCGGCGGAGCGCATCTCGCTGAATCGGCCCACTGGCGCCCGCCGCCGGCTCACCACGGTCGATCTGGATCTGGCCGAGATCGTGGCCGCTGCCCACCGCGACAAGTGCACGGTCAACGACATTGTGCTGGCGGCCGTCTCCGGTTGCCTCATCGAAACCTTGCGTCGACGCGGTGAGCAGCCGGACAGCCTGGTCATCTCGGTGCCGATCGCGGCCCGACGCTCGGCCAGCCCGGAGCAGATGGGAAACGATGTCGGGGTGGTTCCGGTGTCCATCCCGACGGCGCCAGGTCGGCGTGAGCGGCTGAGCGCGATCACCGCCGCAATCCACGCCCGCAGCCACGAGAACCGCGGCAGCTCGGCAGCTCGGCAGGTCCGCTGGGCCTGCTCTTTCGATCTCTCGGCCGCCTCGGATTGGCGCAGGCGTTTGTCGATCACCAACGATTCGTGCACACCTTCGAAACAAACATGCGCGGCCCGCAGACGCCGCTGACATTCGCCGACGCGACGATCTCGTCGTTGATCCCGATTGCTGTGAACCCGGGCAATGTCGGCGTCAGCTTCGACGTGCTCTCCTACGCGGGCCGCCTGGTCGTGACCGTGGTCGCCGACCCCCAAGTCCTGCCTGAGCAGGACGACCTCACGACAAGCTTGGTCGAGGAATTCACGGCACTGAGCCAGGGAACGACGCCTGGCCTGGTTTCGGCCGCTGGTCGTGGTTACTCGTAGTGGCTCCACATTGCGAGCACACGGACAATTCCGTCGGGCTCGAGCACTTCGTAGACGAGGCGAAGCTGGAGGTTGATTCGCCTTGAGTAGCAGCCCTGGAGATCACCGACGAGCTTTTCGTGTGGCGGAGGGTTTCGGAATGGGTTCTCCTGCAACACTTCGAGCAACCGCTGTGCCTGCGCCTGCAGCCCGCTACGTGCCAGCTTCTTGGCGTCTTTTCGAGCGCGGGTGGTGAATGCCAGTTGGTACGTCACCAGGCGAGGGGGGACGTATCAACTGGCTCTTGCCGCCCGGCGTTGATGTCGTCGACAAGTCCAGGCACGGCGTGCAACGCAACGGTTTCCATTACGGCGTTCCAGTCGTCCTCGGATACCAGCACTGCGTTGCCGTTCTTGCCGGTGATCGTGACAGGGTCATGGCTGACGTTGACCTCGGCTAGCAGGCTGTACAGAGTCGCTCTCGCGTCGGTGGCCGTAATCGTGTGCGCCATGTCCCAAACCGTGCGGTTTAGCGTACGAGAAGGCAAGGTTCCATTGCTGGGCTGTTCGGCCTGCGGCCGTTGAGGCCGCCCAGCCTCGTCCATTTCGTCGGTAAAGCACGGGCTGCGTTGACTGCGACAACGGGTTGGTCGTTCCAAAGTGGCTTCGTTCCCTCTTGTGCGACAGCAGATTCGGACAACAGGCGAAGGGCTCGCAGACCTTGATCCTGGCGGCGGTGCGTTCGCGAATCCACTGCTGCCCTTGGGCACAGCTTCCCCCTCGCGAGGGGGCAGAGAATCGAGGAACCCTTACGTAGCAAGGGTTCTGGGTGGGGTGCCTGAGTAGTACGTTCGGCAACTCCGCCCCCAAGACAAGAACCCTGGTCAACCGCCTAGACCGTGGGGTCTACGAGGTCTCTCGACGTCCCCAGGATACCGCTCCGAAGGACGATCGTGGCCCTGTCGTGAGGACTGTCGAGACGGCTCAAACTTTTCTCACCGCCGCCGAAGTGGACGCGCTCGTCGGTGACTACCTCGCCGGGATGAGCGTCAAGGCACTCGCCGAGAGGTACGGCATCCACCGCGCCACGGTGTTCTCGCACCTGCGTCGCCGCAACGTGCCGAGCCGCCGACCGGGGTTGGGCCTCGACGAGAAGGCAGAGGCGGTGCACCTCGCACGTGCGGGAGTCTCGATGCGGGCGATCGCCCGTCGGATGGGTGTGGACCGTAAGGCCGTTCGCGCGGCGCTGGTCGAAGCGGGTGTCATCGTGGATGGCACCGACGATTCGCGTCTGACCGACTCGCAGGGGCCCGATCTGACAGACTGAGAGCGTCGAACCGAGTGAAGAGTGACCGTAGAATCCCTCCTCAACAC
>JAUPKO010000654.1 GCA_030837395.1 Actinomycetota bacterium
ACGCGCAGCATCCGCCGTTCGTAGGCAGTGATCAGGGCGTCGCGTGCATCTCGAGTCATCCGACACGGGCCATCAGGCACCAGATCAAAGTCGCTGGTGGTCACTTGGGATCGTCCCAGCAGGGAGAACACAACCGAGTCGACAAGGATCGGCCGGAATTCCTCAATCAGGTCCAGCGCAAGGGAGGGGCGTCCCACATGCGCCTCATGGAGGAACCCTACGTAGGGATCCAAGCCCGCGGCTTCCGCCGCGGTAACGCCCTCATTAGTGAGCAACGTGTAGGCGAAGGAGAGCATTGCGTTCACGGGATCCGTTGGCGGCCGACGAACCCGTCCCTTCCACCCCCATTCCGGTGCAAGGAAGTCCCCGAACGCCGCGAAGTAGTCTCGCGCCCCAGCCCCCTCAATACCCCGCAGGACGGCCAACTGGTCGGCACCCATGGCGTCAACGCGACTGCGATCGATGCGGCGTATGTAGGGCCCAAGGATCGGTTCAGCCATCCGCCGATCGAGTCGCAACAACATGACCCGCTGGTTCTGGAGCTTGCCTAACACGAAACCTCTGGCAATCTTCAATGCGGCCGAGGACGATCGCGCTGCCTTGGCCTGATCCAGGCGGTAACCCGGCGTACCGCGCTCCATCGACTCGAAACGACCGATAAACTCACCGTGATCGTCAGTCAAAACGATCCCGATCCCGCGACGCAAGGCCTTCTGCAGAAACGGCGTAGACATTCCGACCCGACCGATCAGCACCACTTGCCGCACGCGGCGAAGGTTGACTCGGGCCAAGACCTCATCTCGATGCACCACCAGCAGCCGGTCACCGCGGGTTCGGATCAAGGCGCCCGAGGAAGGCAACCCCCTCGTCGAAAGAGACCGAATGGGTCTTGCCCAGATTCAGTTGCAGGTTCACCGCCTGAGCTGCCGCGATCGCGTCTCCAACGCAGCGCTCTGCCGCGGCTCGGTCGCGGGCGGGTACGGCGAAGTCGTCGGAGAATCGGATCACCTGCCAACCACGTGAGGCCATCTCGCGGTCGAACCCATCCAGGTAGATGTTCGCCAGCAGTGGCGCAAGCGGGCTACCCTGGTGCAGGCCCCGTCCACCAGTGGCATGAGGCGAATCCTTACCCACGACATGTCGGCGTATCACGCTTCGAACGACCTCGACCAGTTCCGGGTCGGGGCACACCTCACGCAGCCGCACAATGACGGGCCATCGAGGAATCTGAGCGAAGCAGTCTTGTATGTCGGCCCGAAGCACACAGCTGTATCCGGAGTCGCGAGCCTCGATCAGCGCACGGATTGCGTCGTCGACCCCGAGGCCACGCCGATACCCGTACGTCCACGGCATCAACAGCGGGTCAATGACTGGATCGAGGACATTGAGGATGGCCCGTTCGACGACCCGGTCCTCGACCGGTGGCACCGCCAGGTGACGAACTCCCCCGGCGGCCTTGGCGATTGCGACGTGATGGGCAGGCGACGGCTGCCATGTGCCCGCTCGGAGTTGAACCGAGATGGCATGAATTCGACGCGCAGCGTGAGACTCGAAGTCGAGAATCTCCGGGGACGTTGGGCCGTCCTCCTGCGCTGCGGAGCGGAGATCCTCCCACGCGTCTAGGAGAGCCTGCTCCGAGGAGGCATGCGCCAGCAACGATCCCATCCCCCGATGGTGTACCCGGTCGGCCTCCTGTCGCCCGACGTAGAACGACGTATTGCTCAATGGATGCGTTACGCCAGCTTCTCGTACAGACTGTCCCCCGAGTGGGAGACCACGGCGATCTGCGGATGCTTGCGCGGCGCTGGAACGAGGGAAAGCCGAGGGGATGTGTCCCACGAGGCTGTCTCGGAGATCGTCGTGGGAAGGGAGGAGACACGGTGCCCACGAGCGTGCGGCTTCAACGGCCGAGGGCCGCGCCACCTGAACTATTAGGGGCCAGCCTTATCACCCATTCTCGAGCCGCCCAGTGGGACCGCAGGGCAACGCTGGAGTTTGCAGTTGCGGCCACGGGCTGGAACCTCTCGGGGGATGAGCCTGCACGGATATGGGAGACCGAGGGCGACGTACTCGTGTCGTGGTTGCGCGATCCACCGCCGCTACTGGCTGCTGACCTGGGGCAGGCGCCCGTCATACGAGCGCGACATGTCGGATACGACGACATGCTCCGCCAAGCGGGCGCCCAGGTTGACGCAAGTGTCGTCTGCTCCTGGCATACCCTCACACCGACCGTGTTCAGGCGTAGGGGCCGCTACTTCCCGGCCCCGGACCTCACCTTGTTGGTGGCCAGCCTGGCTGCGCGGTGGAATGAGAATTGTGAACCACATCAACTGGTGGACCCGGCCGCCATCGCGGTCGTCGCACGCGACGCGACGGTGCTAGAAATTGACGGACGCACGGTCACTGTGGGGTTCGACAGATCGACCGATGCGGACGCCGATCGAGCGGGAAGCGTGGAGCATCCGGCTTTCACGGGCCATGTGGACTTCGTTCTGCGCGGATCGGGGATGGCGCAGGCGGTCGCGGTACTGCTGGCCGCGAGCTTTCTGGGCATTGGAGAGGCAACGCGTCAGGGCCTCGGGGCAGCCGAGATCGAGGTGCACCCCCACAGGCGCGATCGAACGCGGGCCAAGGCGAGGCAACCGCGACGTTCCCATGACGATAAGCGCGGAGGACACGCGGCCGCCCCCCGCGCGAGGAGAAGCGATGCCAGCGACTCTTGAACTGATCTGTGATGACCCCGCCAGAGGGCAGCGAGACCCGACGCCGAACCAACTACACGGGCTCGTGAGCACACTGCTAGCGGAATCGGACGCCGCCCACCAAGCAGAGGAGAAGCCCTGGACGGCCGCGGTGGAGCGCCTAGACGATGAGCATGTGCTGCTGCGGGTTGGGTGGCTCCCCTCGGCGCCGATCCCTCTGACGTCACCGACAGTGGTCCGTTTCGGTCCCGTTCGTCACACCGTCTTGGAGGCGGCGGCCGAAGTCGTTTCCTATGGCGACCTAGCGTCGGCGTCCGCCGAGGAAGTGGGCTGGGAGCTGATCACTCCCACGTGGCTCTCCCGCAGCGGCACGGCCCTTCCCTTCCCAGACCCGGTTCGCGTTCTGGCGAGGTTGGTGCAGCGCTGGAACGAGCACTGCCCGGACAGCGCCCGCATCCCTGAGCGTGCCCGTCGAACCCTGCTGGACCGAGTGAAGTTGCAGGCCTGGTCCGGACGAACGTGGGCGATGAGCATCGGTCACGCCGAACGAGTGGGATTCGTTGGTCGACTCGTCGTGGGAGTCAAAGATCCCGCCCTTCACGCCGTGTCGTCGCAGGACACGGACGTCGAACTCGGCGCCGCCCAGAAATCTCCGTCGGACGCTGCGGAGTTAGCCCTGGCCAGCCGACTTCTCGCGGCGCTATCTCGCTTCGCAGAGATATCCGGAGCGGGAGCCCAGACGACCTACGGCGCCGGTCAGCTTCGCGTTCACCTGTGAAGGCCATGGCCCGCCTTGCTTCACCGTTCGAGTAGGAAGGTCATCGGTGAGGAATCCAGGGTTGTGACGGCAACGATCGATAGGCCCGACAACTCGCCGATCGTCGCGGCGATTTCAGGGTCGGGGGTGGGCCGTGGTTCCGGCGTCCACTCGACAATCGCGGCCGGTTCGTGTCCCGACGGGGCCCCGTCTGCTGGCTCCGTGTTCTCGACAAACTGCAACTCCGCACCGATGGTCGTGTCACCGTCCATGCGCAGACGCACTCC
>JAUPKO010000071.1 GCA_030837395.1 Actinomycetota bacterium
CGGTAACGGTGACCGTTGCCTATGTCGGCCGGCTCATCCGCGCGATTCACGCCTCCAACGACGTAGTACAGGCGATCCAGGTGAATGTGGATGTCTTGGCGGTCAATGGCGCCCGCTATGACTTTGCAGAGGACCCGAACACGGCTGTCATCATGCTCAATGTCCTTGCATCGCAGTCCTCCGCCGAACGCACCCAGATCGTGACGCGCCAGTTCAACGGCAAACTGTCGCGGTTTCGCGACAACAAGTGGGTGCTCGGGAAGTCCGCGATACCGCCGGGATATCGACTCGATCATGACGGATTCCTGGTGGTGGACCCTTCGCAGACCGAGCTACTCCTCGAGATTGTCACCATGTTGGCCGACCCCAACTTCACCCCGAAGGTGGTGGCGGCTCGATACGTGCGGCGCGTTCAGGAGGGCCACCCTCGCCTGGGTGGGCGCGCTCTCGACGATGACCAAATCGCTCACGGCCTGGCCTCGAACGCTTTCGTCGCCCGCATGATGCGGTGGGCGGGATTGTTGGAGACCGGCGAATACGTCTACACCCAGCAGATCCCGTACAAGGTCAAGACTGATGAACTAATGGGGGTGCCGGTATCAACCGACCCAGAGACCGGGATCAGTCGCGTGCACATGCGATACGTGCTGCCTCGGCCTGAAATCCCGGCGAATCTGGTCCGCCGGGCCATGAGGGTACGTGCGGCGCGGGGAAAACGTGGCGGTAGCACCCTGGACTCCGTCACCCCACTCGTGGGGCGGACCTGGGAAACCGACCAAATGCAATACCGGCTCGGCGGCGGCGGACGCGGCTTCTACGAACTTCGGCAACGCCAAGCCTCTAGTGAAGACATCCCGTGGAGTGTCACCGGCGGATACGACGGAATCAAGATCGCGGCCATCAAACGCCAGTCCCTGCACGACAGCCTGCGGCAAGGTTTTGCTGCCGGGCTACGCTCCGGCGTTGCTGCCCAGCTCCTCGCCAGTAGTTCCGTCCTGCTCGCAGGTGACACCAGGGACTGGCTGGTCACCCACGATGATCAAGTCGTGGACTGGCAGGCCGAAGCCGAACTGCTCGAACAACGTGCCGATGTCTTCTTCCGCCGTGCCCGCCAGGCACCCAGTCCGAAGCGCACCGAAATGCTCCTCGACGCCGGTGAGGATTTGCTTGCAGAGGCCGCAGCCATCCGCGAGCGAATCGATAAGTGGGACGGCGCGAGCGACATACCCAGGGAACGCGAGTTCGTCACGGACTCCGACGTACTTCTGGAGGCACTTTCCGCGCTCACCGAGGACAACGTCTCCCAAATCGCCTACATCCGGCTGGGTCAAGTACTGGACGCCTTCACTATCCGGGTCGACGACGGCGTGGCCACCTGGTCTGCGCAACTGTTGGTCCCCACCTCGGAAGGCATCGTGAGGTTGGGCCCTTTCATCGGCAGCGTCGCCACTGCGGGCTTCACTCTCGCCCCAGCACAGCGGGCGGCATCGGCCTCGGGACAAGCCCATCGCCGGCGCTACCTGGCATCATCGCTGGGCGAGGCGGGCATGAGTTCCGACTTGGCGTCTGCTGCAGCGAGTTCACCGCACCAATCAGTGGCGCGCGAACTTCTCCTGCGCCTCACCCCGTCCGCCGCACAGAAGATCGAACCTGCCGAATGGCACAACGAGCCCGGTTTCGACGCGGAGGTATTCGCCGACCATCTCGTGCGCGTCTACACCGGGCCTCAACCGCAATGGGCGGGTCGTCGCTACATCTACACCGACGCCAAACGGCAACGATTCGTGCAGTTCGTTGCCGCCGTCGGCGGCCGCGCCACGAAGGCCCAAATCGAAGGTGCCCGCGACTACCTCGGCTTCGGCGACTATGACATCTACCGGCTGTCCCTGCCCGCCCAGTCGAGCTCCCAATCCCAGGCCTGGCAACCGCCAGTCCGTCGCACCGAGACCGACAACGATGTGGCCCTCGTCGTGGAGAGCATCCTCTGCCCCGCCTGCCATCAGCCAGCCACCGGGGTCGTACGAGTGGGAGAGGTGCCAGGGGACTTACTGTGCACCGACTGTCTTCGTGCGCCGGCTGATCCCGCAGTCGCGTTCCCCGCCAGCTACCGGGACCTGGTTTTGCCCGTTGAGCCGGTGCCAGACGCCGTCATCCAGAAGGCGTTGGAACGAGCCCGCCTGGACGCAATACTGGTTGACCGCCGCGACGCTTGAACCCCTGTTTTGAGCGAGGCGCAACGCATCTGACAGTGGCTGACCCGGGCGGATGCTGGTAGCCGGAAAATTCTCTCGAAGTTTCCTCTTCACCTACTTGACCTGCCGGTTCAAACCCCGACTGTCCCTATCTGTGCCGCAGGGAAGTCCTGGGCGCAGAGTCCGCCAGATCGGTGAACTCAGATGTTGAGAAAAGGAAACTCCATTGAACCGTATCCGCAAAGCCAAAGGCTTCACACTCATTGAGTTGATTGTGGTCATCGTCATCATCGGGATTCTCGCCGCGATTGCTGCTGTGGCCTACAACCAGTTCATCGGCAACGCGAACGAGAGCGCCGCGCTGTCCGAAGCTAGCGGCAAGGCCAAGGCCCTCCAGGCCACCGCTGCACTTGCCAATGCTGTCCCGGACTACACCACCGCCACCGCGACCAAGGGTGACGCCACAGCCACGTGCACCATCAAGACAGCCGGTGAAATCGGTTCGGGGTTCACCTGCGCCGTCGCCTGATTTCGAGGCGCATACAAGCCAGTCCTCAGTTGTTGAGGTCTGACGAGGAACCCCCCACCGCTATCGGGTGGGGGGTTCCTCGTTGCGCGGGTTGGGCTCCCGGCGGGGCCGCATGATCAATCGCGGCGGCGAGGATAACTCACCTTTTAGCAATCCCGAGTCCCTCGCCTACCTGACGAAGAAGGCGCCGCTAGGACTTGCGAGAACGCCTGCCGGGGAGTGGTCGCCGGCTCCTCACACCGGCGGTACCGGCGGGCCTCGAGCACCAGACCCGGTACCCGAGGGTCACTGAGCGGGTCAGCGATCCCGCCGACAAGCACCCTGTCGGATATGGGACTCCCACGCCCCATCGGCTCCAAATCCAAACGGTCCAAGTCCAACTTTTCCCGCATCCGGTGTCCGCAGAGTTCGTCATCGAGGAAGGTCGCCCAGCCCAGCAGATCCTCCTGTAGTTGCTCGCCTGTGAGGCGCCAGCGAAGGGAGGTGGAAATCGTGTGCGCGGTGTCTGGCGTGGGATCCAGAAGTCCCGCATCCCACGCCGCAACGAGCATGGCCTGCCAGGCCATGATCGCAGTGCGGGGCTGCCCGTGTAGTGCGAACCGACACACAGCTGCGACGATTTGCGGGAGTTCATCGCCGACCAACTTCTCCGGTTCAAGCCCGTCATCGCGGGTTTGGTGCCACCACCCGTCGACGAGTCCGGTGCCGACTGCGGAAGTCAACCACGCCAGCCAGAGCTGACGTAGATCCTCGGTTCGCAGTTCCACCGCGGC
>JAUPKO010000655.1 GCA_030837395.1 Actinomycetota bacterium
GCCATGTTCGAGCGAGCTGTGGCGAATATGCGGACGTTGGCCGAGGAACGTCACCGGCTGGGGACCGATGTGGAGATCGGCGTCTCGTTCATCGTGTACCCGCAGAATCACCGTGAGGTGTACGACGCGGCGGTCCTGGCCCGGCAGTCCGGCGCGGACCGGATCCGCCTGAAGCGGGACATCTCGGGTCAGCGGGTTCTTGATTCGGGTCAGGCCGCGACGGTGGCGGGGCTTATCGACCGGATCCGGGCGGAGGTGGTCGACGACTCCTTCACCCTGGTGGAGGTCCACCGTGTGAACGACGTAACCGACCTGGGCCGACGGTTCTCGGCCTGTTCGATCACCGACGTGGTCGCCGCGGTCGGGTCGGACGGACACCTCTACCCATGCAACTACCACCCGAGGCCGGGAGGGGCCAGCTACGGCAGCGCGATCGACAGCTCGTTCGCCCAGGTCTGGGAGGGTGTCAGGAGAGCTCGGTTGCGCGACCAACTGCCAACGATCTGCCCGGCGGTCTGTGACCCGTTCAAGCACCGGGCGAACACGCTCCTGCGGGTCGGCCGGGACCTGGCCGACGCGCGGGGATTGGGCGCGCTCGAACGCGAGGTCGCCGACTTGGTCCAGGCGCGGGTCTACGATCCCGTCCACACCCCCGGACGTCCCCGGTGAGTCCGCGACCAGAGCCGGGCGTCGACCGGTGGCCGGGCGAACCCGGCCTGGGCGGCTGGTACACCGACGAGGAACAGGCGGCCCTGGTGCGGGTGCTGCAGGAGATGCCGTCGTGGACCTCCGGATACTCCCGGCGGCATCAGGAGGCGTTCGAGCACGCTTTCGCCGCTGCTGTGGGCGCGGGCGACGCGGTGAGCGTGAACAGCGGCGGGGCGGGGTTGGACATCGCGATGGCCTGCCTGGACGCGCCGCGCGGGGCCGAGGTCATCTCCTGCGCTGTGAACTTTCCCGGCACCCCTCTGGCGGTGCTGGGTGCCGGCCTGCGCCTGGTGCTGGCTGAGCCAGACCCCTTCACCCTGAATCTGGACCCCGCCGAGATTCCCCGGCGGATGACCCCACGCACGGTCGCGATCCTGGTTACCCATATGAACGGTGATCCGGCCGACGTGCCGGCCATCGTCGAGGCCACAGTAGACCAGGCCCGCCGTCTGCGGATGCGTCCACCGCGCATCGTCGTGGACGCCGCCCGGGCGATCGGCGCCACCACCCCGGTCGGACCGGTGGGGACCGGGGCGTGGATCACCATGTTCAGCTTCCATCGCAAGAAGGCGATCACCACCCTCGGTGAGGGCGGCATGCTGACCACCGACTGCCCGACGACCGCGCATCGGATCCGGCAGATCCGCTCGTTCGGCCTGGGCCGGGCGTGGGGCAGCAGCCACCGTATGACCGAGTTCCAAGCCGCAGTCGGCGTGGTCCAGCTGGGTCGACTGGAGGACATGACCCGGAGGCGGGTCGCCCTGGGTAGGGAACGGACCGTGCTGCTGTCAGGCGTTTCCGGCGTCCGGCCGCCCCAGGAACGGACCGGGTTCCGGCATGTCTACTACCTGTACAACGTGCTCATGGAGCCCCGGGCAGGGGCGGGTGCCCGGGACCGGATCATGGCCAAGTTGCGGGCCGAGCACGGCATCGGCACGGTGATCGCGAACCACCCGACCTACCAGGCGCATCCGCTGATCGCCGAGCATGTCCGTGACCAGGGCAGGTTTCCGGTCGCCGACGAGGTCACCGGCCACCTGCTGTGCCTGCCGGTCCATCCGCTGATGACCTCAGCGGACAACGCCGCGATCGCGGAAGCGGTCGCCCGGAGCGTGGCAGACCTGGGGCTGGGATGAACGCCCTGTCGGAGGTCCTGGACCGCTACACCGTGACCGCTGGCACCGGCCGCGGCATGCGGCCGCTCGACGGCGGGGCCACCACGAAACCCCGGCTGGTGACAACAAGAGCCGGACGGTTCGTGCTGCGGCGCCTTCCGGAGTACCTGGAACCGGACAGAGCACGGTTCGCGGCCACCGTCCAACGGCACGCCGCGACCACCATGACGCAGGTTCCCGCCGTGATCGCCACCAGGAAGGGTGACCTGGTGACCGAGGTCGCCGGCAACTGGTACATGCTCACCGCCCACGTACCGGGCTCCATCACCCCGGGCGTGCCGAGTCCTTCCCAGTGCCAGTACCTGGGAGATGTTCTGGGCCGTCTGCATACCACCCTGGCAACCGCCACTCTGCCGTCGGTAGTCCCCCGGCAGGTGCTGCCCGCCGACCCCACCAGCGGCATATGTCAGGCGATCGCCGCGCACGAGTGGTCCGGCTGCGGTCATCCGACCGTCCGACAGGTACTGCGGGCCAAGCTCCGCCGCGCTCAGGCCCTGAACCCGGATGACCTGGACACGCTCCGGGCGCTACCGCACCGCGTGATCCACGGCGACATCCACCCCGGCAACATCCTCACCAGCGCCGACGTCGTCACCGGGATCGTCGACTTCGACCTGGCACGTCTGGCCCCACCAACCTACGAACTGCTCCGCGCGATGGTCTACTGCCTGCACCCCGCCGGCCCCGTCGCGGTGTACGGGCCGCGGGCGAGGGCCTTCCTGACCGGCTACCTCAACCAGGCAACCGTGACCCGACGCGAGATCGCGACCATGACCAGCCTGTACGAGGCAACGCAGATCCTCGACTGCCACGGACTGGACGTCTGTATCAACCCCTCGCCCGATCTGATCAAATTCGGACACGCCCGGTACGCGCTGCTGTACTGGCTGCGCCACAACCGTGCCGATCTGACCCACCTGGCCCTGGACGTCTACGACGCACACGACCACTCCCACCAGCGGGAGGTTCGGTGAACGTCACCCACAACCGGGAACCGGTCGCCGTCATCGGACTGGGCTACGTCGGCCTGCCACTGGCCGTCGCGGCGGCCACGGCCGGCTACCCGGTGTACGGCCTGGACATCCGCTCCGCCCGTGGACACCGTCACGGCCGCTGACCTGGCCGGCACCTGCGGACGACTCCACGCGGCCACCGGCCAGGACTGCCTCCCCAGCTGCACGACGGTGATCGTGTGCGTTCCCACCCCCACCCATCCCGACGGAACCCCTGACCTGGAACCGCTCACCCAGGCCACCCGCACCGTCGCCAACCACCTACGGTCCGGGCAGACAGTCATCATCGAGTCCACCACCCACCCGGGAACCACCGACGGACCACTACGGGAGATCCTGGAAGAACACGGCCTGACCGCCGGCCACGACTTCGCCCTGGCCTACTCACCCGAACGGATAGACCCGGGCAACCACGACCACCGCCTGACCACCACACCGAAACTGGTCGCCGGCCTCACCAGCCGCTGCCGGGACCGCGCTGCGGCCTTCTACCGCGGCCTCGGCATCCCGGTACACCTGACCCGGGGGCTCCGCGAAGCCGAAGCGGCGAAAATCCTTGAGAACACCCAACGACAGATCAACATCGCGTTGGTCAACGAGTTCGCCCAACTGTGCCACCACCTCGACATCGACGTCTGGGACACCCTCGCCGCCGCGGCCACAAAACCCTTCGGCTACACCTCCTACCGGCCCGGTCCAGGAGTCGGCGGGCACTGCATCCCCACCGACCCGATGTACCTCGTCCACTGCGCCCACCAGATCGGCATGACCCTCCGCCTGGCCACCGCCGCCCAGGACATCAACGACGGCATGCCCAGCTGGATCGCCGACCGGATTTGCAAACACCTCGACAACCACGCCACCCCCGTAGCCGGCGCCGAGATCCTGCTCCTGGGAGTCACATACAAGCCAGACATCACCGACATCCGCAACACCCCGGCCGTCCCCCTGGCCAACCGACTGCGGGACCGGGGCGCCACCGTCACCTTCCACGACCCGCACATCACCCACCTGAACCTCGGCGACGTCGTCCTACAACGAGTCCCCCACCTCCGCGACGCGCTGAGCCGAGCAGCCGTATGCGTCCTCCTGCAGCGCCACACCGCCTACGCCCACGACCACGTGCTGGACCCCGCCCAGACGCTGTTCGACACCACCTGCCCCGTCTCGTCCGGCCTCACCGGATTCACCCTATGAAACCCGACAACCCACCCAGACCAGCCGAACCAGCCGCCGGCGCCCCCGCCGGAGACCGATCATCCAGTATCTCCGGCGGTGGGCTGCCCGACCTGCTCGGGCACCGTACAAACCCGAGCGGGTACGACATGACCACAGACCCGGCAGCCTCCCAGTTACTGGCCGTCGGACCGGTCTGCCTGCGGATCCGCTCCCACGACCCCGCGACAATCGAGTTCCTCGCCCGGGCGACACGACCAGCCTTCCGCCTCGTCAGCACACCCCACACCCCGAACGTCGACGACATTCGCGTCCTGACTCACGAGGCTCTGCCAGACCGGCTCCGCACAACCCTCCTCCCAGATGCCACGAACGCTCAGCCCCGGGAACCACACCAGGTCATCGACGGCCTCCACCTGGTCGAAAA
Organism: Actinomycetota bacterium; assembly: GCA_030837395.1. Taxonomy (GTDB): domain Bacteria; phylum Actinomycetota; class Actinomycetes; order S36-B12; family UBA10799; genus JACJWR01. Next base: position 4,500 of record JAUPKO010000655.1, read on the forward strand.
GACCGCTGGTACCGCACCCGACAATCGTCACGGGTATCTGCTGTGGACCGACGACACCCCCTCCAGCAGCCACATCCTGCTAGCCGACGACACCCCGCCGTCCCGCACCGTGCTTCTGAGACTGCTGCGCGGCATCGCCGCCC
>JAUPKO010000656.1 GCA_030837395.1 Actinomycetota bacterium
AGGGCGAGTCAGGCAGGGGAATCGCCACACCAGCAGGGCACCGACGATCAAGCCTGCCTGTCCGATCGCAGCGAACACCGCAGCTTCCCACAAGGAGGCCCACTGTAGGGAACGTCGGCCCGCCGGGTCATAGCGCGGTGGTGCCGCGGCAGAGGATCGACAGCGCTGGTGCGAACCGACCCTTGGCGTAGTGTGGACGACCGAGGCGCTCCTGGAAATCTGCTGATACTCGGTCGATGATGCCCACCGCGCTGCGCACTCCGGTGCCGACCGAATCGAGTTGTGTCGCGAGCCGGCCGCCGACGGGCTGACGCCGCGCACCGCGGAGTTGCGAGCGGGAGCAAAGCTGCTGCGCCAGGTGCCGGTGCACCCGATCGTCAGGCCCCGCGCATCCTTCACCGCTGATGCAGCAGACGCCGCGGCGATGGTGGACTCCCTCGCCCTCGTGCGCGAACTGGGCTATCCGGGGGCGGTTCTCGGGGTGCTTGACGCCTCCGGCTCGGCGCCCGATTGGCCGCTGCTGGATCGCCTCGTGGCGGCCGCCGAGGGGTTGTCGCTCACCTTTCACCGGGCCTTCGACCTCATCGCGGACCAACCGTCAGCACTGACCGGCCTAGCCGACTTGGGGTTCGCGCGGGTGCTCACGAGCGGGCGGCCAGGACGGGCCTGCGACCACCTCGATGAGCTCGCGGCCCTGGCTCGGCTCGGGGCCGACCGAGGGATCACGGTGATGGCCGGCGGCGGTGTCACGGCTGCCGACGTGCCGGCACTGCTCGCGGCCGGGATGCGCGAGGTCCACGCCTCGGCCGGGGGGTCGCAGGGGGCCATGTCGGTCGACGAGGTGCACGCCCTGGCCGCTGCCGCTGCCGCCGCCACCGGCCCCACTCGCTTCGGCCACGAATCGCGGACCACACTGAAGTCATGACGCTGCAGGACCTACCCAATATCGGACCCGCCCTTGCCTCTCGATTGGCCGATATCGGCATCACCAACGCGGATCAACTCCGTCGCACGGGCAGTGTCGCCTGCGTTCGACAACTCCATGAGGCCCACGATCCGGCCTGCTACAACACCCTCTACGCCCTGGAGGGAGCGATCCGTGGCATCCGCTGGCATGACCTGCCCGTGGCGGATCGGGCGGCGTTGAAAGCGCAACTCTGGGACGAGTAGGTCCGCTACGGGCACGAGGACCCGCGCGGGCACGCGTGCGGGCTATGTTGAGGCGCCCGACCCACGTCCCGAGCACCGCCGGAGCCCCGGTGATCGACTGGGCTCTGGCTCAGTAGGCGCCCTTGATCACGAAGTAGCTGCCGCGGATCGTCCCCGCTAGTTTGGACTTCTGCCGCGCGAACTTGAAGCGCGAGGCGAGTTCGGTCGGCACCTCCATGCCGTCGGAGAGTTTGAATCCGACGGCCCGTTTGCCACCATCGGCCAAGGTGTACAGCACGTTGATGGACAACCCGCTGGCGTAGAACACGTAGGTCCAGCGGATACCGTCGACCTCGAACTGCGTGGCCTCGAGCGGCTCGGACTCAATGACGAGGTCACGCTCCTGCTCCAGGATGCGATGCACGTAGTCGATCTCGGCCTGGGCCTGGCTCGCGGGCACAACGGTGAAGGTGTGGTCGTACTTGTTCTTGAAGTAGCGGGCCTCGTTGGCCCGCAGTCCGGCGAGGGCCTCGGCCACCGGTGAGGCCTCGAGGCCCTCGGTTGACACGTGTGCGAAGTCCACGGTGTAGGCCATGTGTGGGGCTCCCGACAGGTGGTTGACACGAGGCGTTTCCCGCACGATACCCCCCATACCTCCGGCGCCGAGTATCCGACGGGTATGCGCGCGGTGTCTGCCCAGACGTGCGTGGCTTCGTAGCGGGGGTAGGAACGAAATGTGGGAAATTGCGCGGATTCAGAATTCAATGAGATATAGGTCGGGCATGCAGGTGCTTCATGCATTTCAGTCCGACTTTTCCGATATCAACCTTGCCGCGGTTTGACATTTCCGATAATGGCAGAATTGCTTATGCATCATGATAACTCAAGGATCCGACTCTGGCCGGCGACGGCGTCCGGGGGCCAAGGGCCGAATCCGGGTCGACGATGATCGAGGGTGAGACCGAAGGGAGACCACTGGCTCGCTTGATGTCTGCCGTGACCCCGACGCCGGGACGGCGTTGAGAACGTGTCCAACACCCTTGGTGGGCCCCACCGACCGGCTGGGCTCCCCAAGCGTCAGTTCGGACTATGAGGCGGGCGTCGGGTTGGCGGCGACCAGCGCCCGCGCGGCGACGTGCATGGGCAGGCTGGTCACGAGCACTGCAACCGCGGTGCCGAGCAGCGCGCCAAGGTAGGAACCGATGCCCATAGCTGCGGCCGCGCACAACACGGTCGCGGTCAGTGCAGGCAGGATCCACGCCAGCCGGCGGAACTCCTCAGCCACCCACAGAGGTTGCCAGGGCAGCACCACCAGGTATCCGCCCCACACCACGGCAAGCCCCACCAGGAGCAACTGCTGCAGCAACCCCCACTGTTCAACCAAGCCACCGGGCCCAGCCGCGTCCAAGGCCAGCCAACCGGCCGCGAGGGCACCGGCGGAGGCCAGCACTGCAACACCCTTAACGCGATGCCCGGCGACCACGCGGGACAACTCGTCACGTCGGCGGGCGGGTGACTCCAGCCACGGCCGAGAGCCGAAGCCCACCACAACAGCGGCACTCACGACGGTCACCGCGACGAAAAGGAAGATCGATGACATCCCGACACTCCTTTCGGTCCTGCGTTCAGCTGCACCTCCAGCCTACGCGGATCGTTGCGGGGTTCAACGAAATCCAGGGTTCTAGGTCTGAGGGTCGCCCGCAAGAGCTCGCGCGACGATGCGGGGCCCAGGAGTGGGCACCCCGTCCAGCTCGGCCACCTGCCGGGTGACCCGAATCCCGAGTTGCGCACCTATCGGTCCGGTGTAGGTATTTTCGGACTGGTTTCGTGCTCAGATCGGCCCTTTTCAGCCTTGGAATCGCGAAAATTCGTAGGCACACGCTTTGACTGTCGTCGGGTTGACATGGTGCTTTGGCGGGTGTTGTGTTGTAGGTATGTACGTGCGTCGGACGGTGCGCAAGCGCAAGGACGGTACCGAAGTCGCGTATCTGGCGTTGGCGCACAACGAACGCGTCAACGGAACCTCGTCCACGCGTGTCCTGCTCAACTTCGGCCGGGAGGACCAACTCGACCCGGACGCGCTGCGCCGGCTGGTGTCCTCACTGACCCGCTACCTGGGCGACCCCGACCCCTACGCCGACGATCCCCACGCTGATCCGGGCGCCGCCGGGCTGACGGCGACCGAATCGCGGTCAGTGGTGTCGCCCACTCAATCCTCCAACACCTGAGCCAGACCCAGGTCCGAGGACGTCTTCGGTTTTCGGTCTCACGCCGCGCGGGTAGGTGTTGGTGGAGTCGCCGCTCCTGACTTGAAGGGTGCGGACGATCCGAGGTCTCCGAGTTCTGCTCGGCCCACAACCCGTTGTACGGTGGTCTGGGTACGCGGGAGCTCGGGTCAAGCCAATTGGGGGCAACATGGATGGCCGCACACCCGCTGGGGACGGTTTCGTTGACCGTTCCTCCAGGCAACCAGCAGATGCCGCACCGCATTCACTTGATGCCCCGCCACCGACGGGGCGACGGGTGGAGTTGCCCCCGCCGCCCCGGCCACCGCGAATGCCACCGCGGCCCAGCGACGCGCCCAGAACCCAAGAGCACCACCGACCCGTCAAGTTTGCTCCCCAACTTGCTACGGAATCTGGGACCGAACCGTGGGTTGACCTCGCGGATAATCGCCCCGAGGAAGTTACCCGCCATCAGGCACAGGTTGAGCGCGAGGAACTCAGCCGCAGAATCACCACGGTGGGTGCCCGGACCCTGCGGGTGCTTGACGCGAAGACCGAGGAGCGAGCCTGGCGTGTGGGCGCAGACGGTGAGGAAGCCATCGGCAAACTGCTCGCGAAGCTGGCTCGGCGCGGCTATATGGCAATCCACTCGATCCCGGTCGGTCAGCGAGGCTCGGACATTGATCACCTGCTCATGGCCCCTCCGGGGTCTACACCATCAACACCAAGAACCACCAAGGCGCGTCGGTCTGGGTCGCAGGCACCACCGTGAAAGTGAACGGCCTCAGCCACCCGTACGTCCGCAACAGCGCGTTCGAAGCCCGTCGGGTGAAACGCGCACTATCGGTGCAATTGAGGTGGGAGCCGCCGGTGCTGGGAGTAGTGGCCATCCTCACCGGCACGTCGCCGACCAAGCTGACGGTCAAACGGCAACCGGATTGCGGAGTGGCGATCGTGGGCCGCAGCGACCTGAAACGGCGGCTGCGTCGCCGCAAGGCGATACTGGACACCGACGAGATCGACGACATCTTCCACGTGGCGCGGCGCTCCACAACCTGGACACCGTGAAGGTCAAGCCTCGATACCTTACGGCTGGCGTGCCGACTCTGGCGGACCGTCATCGACACGACCCTTGCCAAGGTGTCCGAGGTACACGGGACGGTCCGATGCTCGGCGGTGATAGGGACAGCGCCTGCTTCGCCAGGTCACGGCGTCATGACTCCAGTCCAGGTCATGGGCTTCTCGGCGAAAGGCTCCGATTGCCATCGCGGCGCATACCAACGGCTAAATCCCCTCGACGTGGCACGCGTCGGCGGTGTGCTTCTGATCAGGCTGCCGAGGATCGCCGCAGGGGCCGGGCCATCAGGAAGCGTTGCTGCGGGCCTGCCCGAGGATCCGCCCGGCAAGCGCGCCGACCTGCCCCAACAGGTCCCTTGGTGCAGCTTCCAGGTCCAGTGTGTGGGCGGTGATGGTCACCTCAGCGGCGGGTATCCGGTAGCTGCAGCCGTCCTCGTTGCCCTTGGCATAGATGAGGTGGCCCGCCGTGAGCCCGAGGGCAGTGCAGTAGCCCAAGAGTTGGTAGATGTCGGCGTTGGGGAACCCAGACGGCTTCTCGGCCTTGTACTTGGCATCGACCACGACCCCGGGCGCGCCGAACCCCCCGCGTCCGCCGCGCTTGACGCCCCCACGCCCGACTCCCCTTCCCGACGGCCCGGGGTACCAGACGAGGTCGGGTCGCAGCCTTACCGCGCCGCCCTCATCAAGACGCCAACCCTGGTCCTGCAGAACCGCCGTCCCCCCGCTGTGACCGACAAGAGCCTCACCCAACGCCACCGTGACGAAGTCCTCGAACACCGTCGGCATGTTGACCATGAACCCAGACGTGCGAACCGCACCGCGGCTGAGGTCGAAGGACGCCCCGCGCAGGACGAGTTCGGCCAGCCGCAACGCGGGCACATACCGTGCGTTCAACCGACTCGGCGACCACGCCGGCACCACCTGCCCCGCGACGAGATCGGACACCTCCCCGACCC
>JAUPKO010000657.1 GCA_030837395.1 Actinomycetota bacterium
CCATCGGGTTCACCCAAGCCGACGACCACGGCTCCGACGACGTCCTAGGCCGGGTCTACGAATACTTCCTCGGCCAATTCGCCGGCAAAGAGACCGGCAAAGACGCCGGCGCCTTCTACACCCCCCGCAGCGTCGTGACCACCCTGGTCGAGATGCTCGAACCCTTCCACGGCCGCGTCTACGACCCCGCCTGCGGCTCCGGAGGCATGTTCGTCGAATCCGCCAAATTCGTCACCGCCCACGGCGGCAGAGCAACACCATCTCCGTCTACGGCCAAGAATTCACCGACACCACCTGGCGCCTGGCGCCTGGCCACACAAGGCCGACCAGCACATGCGCGTTCCCAACTGCCGCCACTAGGGCTACTCAATATGCATGCCTAAACGATCAGTCCCGCGATCGGGATGAACTCCCGTGTGGACTCGTATTGAACAGTCAGGTCGTCAGCCCACTCGATAGTCCGGTCCGGGATGTCCAATTCCCCAATGTCGCGAGCCATCCTCACCACCAGCATCTCTGTATGGTGACTGCTCTTGGCCACCGCGACCGCACCCTTACTCAGCACGAATACAACGCCGATGTCGGTGGTGTACTCCCAAGATTGCTCACCGTCCTCGGTCGCCGTGATCGACTCCCGGACGATCATGACGTCAATGATCCGCTCACGCTGATGCTGCACGAAGACGTTCCCCCGACGCTTGGCCACCTCGAACCGCTCACCGACATCGCGGATCGACAAGGCGGCGTACTCCAAGTCCGGGTCCTCGAAATCTGCGCCGACGGCTTCGCTGTAGATAGTGAAGGTGTCTGCTGTGGTGCCAACCAAGACGTCGACCGGAGTGTAGAAGTCCGGTGAGAGCGTCTCGCCGGCAACAAACATCCATTCACAGCCGATCAGGGCCCCCAATCGGGCCAGGTCTGTACCGCTGAAGACGTTGCTGTGCTTCTTCATGCGTCCGCGCCTTTCACGAATTGAATCTTCTGGTAGGGAGCCAAGCTTGATCCCGACGACTCAACGACGATCTCAATGACAGGCGTTCCGTCACTGCTCTTGGTCGGCCGGTACTTCACCAGGGTTCCACCCTTGAACCAGCGCATAACCGGCTCTTCACAAAGCAGGGTGTAGTTGGGGTCTGAAGCCTCCGCACTCAAGCAGGGATCTGGCGATGTAGTGGGTGAGGTTGCGGAAGCCGAGGGCTGAGCCTCGTAGGTGTTCCAGGCGGCCGTTGATGGCTTCGGTGGGGCCGTTGGAGGTGCCGGGGCGGTCGAAGTAGGCCAGGACGTCTGCTGCTCGCCGTTTCAGGGTCCTTCCGAGGCGTCGCAGCTCGATCAGCGAGGCGGGCACACCGCTGCTCAGCGAGGTGATCAGTTTGGCCATGATGTCCCGGCCGCAGGCCCGGTCGGGGTGGCGGTAGGCGGCGATCATCTGCTGGTACACCGCCCAGGTGACTTGGACTTCGGCGTAGTCGTCGTTGGAGAACAGGGCCTCGAGCCGGTCGTGCTGGGCGTCGGTGAGCAGGTCCCGGCCGGTGTGCAGGGTGCGCCGCGCGGCGTACAGGGGGTCACCGGCCCGGCCGCGGTGGCCGTGCACGGCCTGTTGGACGCGGCGCCGGCAGCCGTCGAGGGACTCGGCGTTCAGCCGCACGACGTGGAACGGATCGAGCACCGCGGTGGCGGCGGGCAGTTCCTCGGTGGTGGCGGTCTTGAACCCGGTGAACCCGTCCATAGCGACCACCTCAACGGCGTCGCGCCAGGGCTGTGGGCGTGCGTTCAGCCACGTGGTGAACACCGCTTTGGAGCGGCCTTCGACCATGTCCAGCAGCCGTGAGGGGCCGGTGCCGTCACGGATGGGGGTGAGGTCGATGATCACCGTGACGTACTTGTCCCCGCGGCGGGTATGGCGCCACACGTGCTCATCCACCCCGATCACCGCAACCCCGTCGAACCGGGCCGGGTCCGCGATCAGCACCCGCTTGCCCTCAGCCAGCACAGCGTTGTTGGCGGTGTTCCACGCCACCGCCAGGCCCTCGGCGACCCGGGCCACCGTCAGGTGCTGGCGCACAATCGCGACCAACGCCCACCGCAGCGCCCGACGGGACAACTTCGACCGCGGCTCGGCCGCAGCCGTCATGTCCTGGCGCCACACCTGCCCGCAGCCGGGGCACCGGTAGCGGCGCACCGTGACCTCCAACACCGTGGGCCGCCACCCCAACGGCTCGTGCGCCAACCGGCGGACCACCGTGTCCCGCGGCGCCCCCCAACACCCGCACCGCCGGCACCAGCGGTCCTCGGCCAGGACCCGGCACGCCAGCACCGCACGGCCCGGCTCCAACCGCTGCCCCGTAACCTCCAACCCGAGCTCATCGACACCGGTGAAGGTGGTCAGGTCAGGGGCAGTGAAGGTAGCGTCAGACATGTCGAGGTCTTCCCGGTGAGGCGTGTAGGAACCTTCATCTTCGGAAGACCTCGACCCCTATCGCGCCACCGACGCGCCGAACACCTCTACACCCTCATGTGCGAAGAGCCTCATATGTGGCGTCCAGAGCCAACGCGTTCAATCGGTGTCGCACCCAGTGGAGCGGCGGCAATAG
>JAUPKO010000658.1 GCA_030837395.1 Actinomycetota bacterium
CCAGCAGCGTGGAGACCTCGGAACCGGCCTGGGTGAACCGGAAGATGTTGTCGATGAACAGCAGCACGTCCTGCTTCTGCACATCACGGAAGTACTCGGCCATGGTCAGCGCGCTCAAGGCAACGCGCAGGCGGGTGCCCGGCGGCTCGTCCATCTGACCGAACACCAGGGCGGTCTTGTTGATGACGCCCGACTCGGTCATCTCCAGGAAGAGGTCGTTGCCCTCACGGGTGCGCTCCCCCACACCGGCGAACACCGACACGCCACCGAAGTTCTCGGCGACGCGGTAGATCATCTCCTGGATCAGCACCGTCTTGCCCACACCGGCACCGCCGAAGAGACCGATCTTGCCACCCTTCACATACGGGGTGAGCAGGTCGATCACCTTGATGCCCGACTGGAAGACCTCGGTCTTGGCCTCAAGTTGGTCGAAGCTGGGGGCCAAGCGGTGGATGGGCCAGCGCTGCTGCACGTCCAGCGATGCGATCGGCGCGTCCAGCGAGTCGCCCAGGGTGTTCCACACGTGGCCCAAGGTGACGTCGCCGACGGGCACGGAGATCGGTGAACCGGTGTCCTGCACCGGCGCCCCGCGCACCAGACCGTCGGTGGGTTGCAGCGAAATCGCCCGTACGAGGTTGTCGCCGATGTGCTGCTCGACCTCGAGGGTCAGAGTGTGTTTCGCTTCCTCGCCCTCGATGCCCTCGCCGAAGTCAACCTCGACGTGCAGGGCATTGAACAACTCGGGCATGGCCTCGGTCGGGAACTCGACGTCGACGACCGGGCCGGTGACCCGGGCGACGCGACCCACGCCGCCGGCAGGCGCGTCCTGGCCGTCGGTGGTGGTGATGGTCTCGGCGGTCATTGCTATGTCAGCTCCCTGCGTTCGCGGATGACAGTGCGTCGGCCCCGCCGACGATCTCACTGATCTCCTGGGTGATCTCGGCCTGGCGGGCCTGGTTGGCTTGTCGGGTGAGGGTCTTGATCAGTTCCTCGGCGTTGTCGGTGGCCGAGGACATCGCGCGTTGGCGGGCCGCGTGCTCGGACGCGGCGGCGAGCAGCAACCCGGTGTAGACCAAGTGCGTCATGAATCGCGGCAAGAGGTCATCGAGAACCTCCTGGACACCGGGTTCGAAGTCGTACAGCGGTAGCGCTGCCTTGCCTCCACGATCGTCGCCACCGGTGATGGGCATCTCCGAGGACAGCACTGGGAAGTCCACCACCTGCAGCGGCAGGATGCGGCGCACTCGGACCTCCTGGTTCACCCGGTTGACGAAGTGCGTGTAGACGACGTGAATCTCGTCGACACCACCTTCTGTGTCGGGCTTGGTGAACGCCTCCAGCAGCGCCTGCGCGATCTGGCGGGCATCCTCATAGGTCGGGTCGTCGGAGAAGCCCGTCCACTGGCCCTCGACGTGCCGCTCACGGAACTTGTAGAACGACACCCCCTTGCGTCCCACGATGAACGGCACAGGTTCGACGCCGCGCTCGCGAAGGTTCTCCGAGAGCTTCTCGGCAGCCTTGATGACGTTGGCAGAGTAGGCACCTGCCAGGCCGCGGTCCGCGGTCACGAGCAGCACTGCCGCCCGCTCCTCGCCTTCGACGCTGCGCTCGGTCGAGAGCAGCGGGTGGTTGATCGTCGGGGTGTGTGCCGCAGCCAGCCCGATAGAACGCAACAACTCGGTCGCGTACGGCAGCGCCGCGTCCGAGGCCTGCTGGGCCTTCACGATCCGCGACGACGCAATCAGTTCCATCGCCTTCGTGATCTTCTTGGTCGCCTGGACGGAGCGGATGCGCCGCCGGAAGACCCTGAGTTGGGCTCCCATGCCTGGTTCTCCTTAGCCCCGCACCGGGCGCTTGACCTTCGTGACGAGGATGTCTTCCTCAGGCAACGCCTCGACCTCGGGTTCGTGCACCAGCCGCTGGCCCTCCGAGGTGGTGAACCCGCCCTTGAACTCGGCCATCGCAGACTTCAGCGAGGCGACTGAGTCGTCACTGAGGTCACCGGAGTCGCGGATGGCCGTGAGCACGTCACCGTGGCGCTGCTCCAGGAAGTCCAGGAACTCGGCTTCGAACCGCTTGATGTCCTCGAGCGGCACATCGTCGAGTTCGCCGGTGGTGCCGGACCACATGGACACAGAGGCCTTCTCCATCGAGAAGGGGCTGTTCTGTGGTTGCTTGAGCAACTCGACCAGTCGCGAACCGCGCTCGATCTGCGCCTTCGAGGCCTTGTCCAGGTCCGAACCGAAGGCAGCGAACGCCTCCAACTCACGGAACTGCGCGAGGTCCAGCCGCAACGAGCCTGCGACCTTCTTCATGGCCTTGGGCTGGGCGGAACCGCCAACGCGGGACACCGAGATACCCACGTTGATGGCCGGGCGGACACCGGAGTTGAACAGGTCCGTCTCCAGGAAGCACTGACCGTCGGTGATCGAGATCACGTTGGTCGGGATGTAGGCCGAGACGTCGTTGGCCTTGGTCTCGATGATCGGCAGGCCGGTCATCGAGCCGGCGCCGAGGTCGTCGCTGAGCTTGGCGCAACGCTCGAGCAGCCGGGAGTGCAGGTAGAAGACGTCGCCGGGGTAGGCCTCGCG
>JAUPKO010000659.1 GCA_030837395.1 Actinomycetota bacterium
TCGCCGAACAACTCCTCGGCCAAGCGATGCCGGCCGCCCCCACCACCGCGACGCTGATCCTGGGCTGGCAGTTCGAGCCGTTCTTCCTCATCGGTGGCGTGGTGGCCGCCGCGCTTTACATCGCCGGGGTGATGCGGCTGCGCGGCCGCGGCGACTCGTGGCACCCGGGGCGGACGATCTCCTGGCTGATCGGCGTCTCCGCGATCATCTGGGCCACCAACTCCGGCATGGCACTGTACTCGCAGGTGGCCTTCAGCATCCACATGTTCCAGCACATGCTGCTGTCGATGATCGCCCCGATCCTGCTGGTCATGGGCACGCCGATCACCCTCGCCCTACGCGCCCTGCGCCCGGCTCCGGACGGCCGCCGCGGGCCGCGCGAATGGATCGTCTGGGGCATCAACTCGCCGGTGTCGCGCTTCGTGACGCATCCGCTGTGGGTGCTGTTCATCTTCACGTTCGGGCTGTACGGGCTCTACTACACGTGGGTGTTCGGCTGGTTGATGGGCTCGCACCTGGGTCACCTGGCGATGCAGGTCCACTTCCTGCTGGCGGGCTACCTCTTCGCCTACGTGGTGCTGGGGCTCGACCCGGCCCCGCGGGTGCTGCAACCGTGGCTGCGGATGCTCATGCTGCTGATGGCGATGTCGCTGCACTCGTTCTTCGCGGTGCCGATCATGATGAGCGACATCGTGTTCGCCGGGGAGTGGTACACCCAGGTGCAGCCGCCGTGGATCGACAGCCTCGTGACCGAGACGCGCACGGCAGGGGGCATCGCGTGGGCCATCGCCGAGGTGCCATCGCTGATGCTGCTGATCGCGCTCGGGGTGCAGTGGGGGCGCAGTTCGGACCGCGAGGCCCGTCGCTACGACCGGCAGGCTGACCGCGACGGCGGGGCGGAGTTGGCGGCATACAACGAGCGGTTGAAGCGGATGAATGAGGCCGCCGCCCGGCACGGGGACTGAGGGGGTAGCGGGGTGCGAGTGTTCGTCGTTGGGCCCGGAAGGACCGGGACAACCACGCTTGCGGCCGCTTTTGGGCATGCCACCAATGTGACCGCAGCGCACGAGTCGCGCGCCGGTCGATTCGGCGCCGACCGATGGCGGTACCCCGACGAACACAACGAGGTCGACAATCGCCTGTCCTGGCTCCTCGGACCGCTGATCCAGCACTACCCCGACGCCAGGTTCATCCAGTCCGTGCGTGATCCGACGGCCACAGCGGCGTCCCATCAGGCTCGGCTCAGTGATCTGCGCGAACTGCCACAGCGGGTGCAGCGGCGGCTGACGCCGCACCCGTCGATGCTGGATGCCTTCGGCCACCACATCACCCAAAGGTCCAGGCAGTACGAACCTGATGAAGCCAACGCCCTAGCTCTCGCATACGTAGAAACGGTGAACGCCAACATCGAACTCGCCATCGGCGACCGGGTCATCGGGCGCATCGATATCGACGATCCACATGTGGAGTTCGTGCGTGTCTGGGGCATCCTCGGGCTGGTGGGGGACCTACCTGCGGCCCTCGCCGAGTTTCAGATTCGTCGCAATTAGCCGCCAGCCGGCCACGCCTGGGCACCGACGACGGTATGGCGTGGCGATCACTTGCCTGCCGTGTGCCGCAGCCACAGGGAGCGATCCACCATCGACGCATGCCACCCCGGCCCCAGCCGTTCGACCCAGTCCCGGCCGATGGCACCCTCGCCCTCGCGGTTGGCGTCGTCAAGCACGATGGTTGCGCCCTCGGCCAATAGCGGTAGCACGAAGTCGAGCGCGGGCCACCGGTCGTACCGCCACTCGAACCGGAACGCGGTGGGGCCGTCGACCAGCACCACGCTGAAAGGCCCCTGCACCTCGCCCAGAGCATCCCGGTCGTACCACCGGTTCATGTGGAAGGGCGCGCGGTCGGCCAAAGCGGGCACCAGGGGCGCCAGCGCCAATGACGCCGACACGTGCGGCGAATCAGGCAGGGCTTCGACAAGTGCCGACGCCCACGCCGGGTCCTGCTCGATCCCCACGACCTCAACCTCGACACCCGCGAAATCCGCCGCAAGGCCGACAGCGACCGTGCTCAACCCTGGACCGAACTCCAGCAGCCGTCGTCCCGGTGAGGCAAGGACCTCGCCAACGAGTTCAGCGACCGTCGCGGGGGCGGCAGCGAACGCCGACCACGGCAGTCCGAGCTCGGCCACCCACACCATTCCAGCCTCCGCCGTCGCGGATGCCCGACCCGGTTCGCTTGCGCGGTCGGCGAGCTCGGCGCCCAACCCCGGTTGTCCGCCAGGGAGCCCCGACGGTGACCACGACACCATCGCCCCGCACTCGATCAGCCCTCGTACCGATTCCATCCCGGCGAGGAAGCCATCGCGACGCGGGACACGGGCCGCGATGGACGCGGCCAATTCCGGCAGGGTGGCACCCTCGGCGCCAAGTGTCATCATCACCTCGCGAGCCGCCGCATCGACTGCGGCGCACTGCCCGTCGCGGGTCACAACCAACGAGTCCGAGCCGTACGGCATGAGCAGCACACCCCCCGGAGTGATTCGGTAGGTGGCGTCGGGTGTTGGACTCACTCGGCGGACCTCTCCGCATTGCACACAGCCGGGTCCCGGGGCTGGCCGATGAACGTCGGCGTCCGGCCCATCAGATACTCGTTGAGCAGCAGCAGGAAGTCGTCGGCGTCCACCGGGCGCGTGGCCACAG
>JAUPKO010000660.1 GCA_030837395.1 Actinomycetota bacterium
TGTCCTCGAGCGTGACGACCGTGCCGGCGCGCTTGCTCATCCGGACCGGCTGGCCGTTCTTGACGAGGTTGACCATCTGCCCGATGAGGATCTCGAGGTTGGTCCCGGGCTCGTCGCCGAACGCCGCGCACATCGCCATCATGCGGCCGATGTACCCGTGGTGGTCCGCCCCGAGCATGATGATCGCGCGGTCGAAACCGCGCTCGCGCTTGTTGAGGTAGTAGGCGAGGTCACCCGCGACGTACGCGGCCTCGCCGTCGCTCTTGACGACGACGCGGTCCTTCGTGTCACCGAGGTCCGTCGTGCGCAGCCACGTCGCGCCGTCCTTCTCGAAGATCCGCCCGAGCGCGCGCAGGCGGTCGATCGCGCGGCCGACCGCTCCCGAGGCGTGCAGGGAGTTCTCGTGGAAGTACACGTCGAAATCGACGCCGAACTCGTGCAGGCTCTGCTTGATCTCGGCGAACATCAGCTCGACGCCAGCGGCCCGGAAGACCTCCTGAGCCTCCGGCTCCGGGAGCGTCCGGGGGTCGGGGTCCCCGGCGGCGAGCGCTCCGGCGACGACGCGCCCGGCGATGTCGTCGATGTACTCGCCGCCGTAGCCGTCCTCGGGCGAGGGCCGCCCGAGGGCCCGGGCGAGCAGGGACCGGGCGAAGCGGTCGATCTGGGCGCCGTGGTCGTTGAAGTAGTACTCGCGGGTGACGGTCGCGCCGCCGGCCGCGAGGATCCGGGCGAGCGAGTCGCCGACGGCCGCCCACCGGGTGCCGCCCAGGTGGATCGGTCCGGTCGGGTTCGCGGAGACGAACTCCAGGTTGACCTTCTGTCCGGCGAGACTGTCGTTCCGGCCGTACGCGGCGCCGTCCTCGATGATCGTGCGAGCCAGCTCCCCGGCCGCCGCCGCGTCGAGGACGACATTGAGGAACCCGGGCCCGGCGACGTCCACGCTTTGAATCCCCGGGACCTCCGTCAGCCGGGCCGCCAGGAAACCGGCGACCTCGCGCGGGGGCTTTCGCGCCTGCTTGGCGAGCTGGAGGGCGATCGTGGTCGCCCAGTCGCCGTGCTCACGCTGTTTCGGTCGCTCCACCTTGATCTCGGCGGGGACGTCGACGGTGAGGTCACCGGCGTCGACGACGGCGAGGAGGCAGGTACGAAGGGCAGCGGAGAGCTCTGCGGGAGTCACCGGCCCAGGGTATCCGGGACGCCGGAGCGACCGGGAACGAGTTGTCAAGGGGCGGGAGCCTCACATCCGTTATGCCACTTTTGATCCATCGCAGGTCGTGGGGCCTTTTGGTCGCGGAACGGAGTGCGCAAACGCGAGCATGATGGGAGGGTCCGGACGACGTGGCCGCCCCGGCGCGAGCAATGTGATCACCACACCGACATAGACAGATAGGATGACGGGATGACGCAAATCGACGCGGGTAAGCTACCCGCGTTGCGCACCGCCCGCCGAGCAGGCCTGATCGATCAGGTCATCGAGCAGCTGCGCGCCCAGATCACCTGTGGTTCATGGGCCATCGGCCACCGCATCCCCACCGAGGCCGAGCTCTCGCAGCTGACGGGCACCAGCCGGAACACCGTGCGGGAGGCCGTCCAGTCCCTGGTCCACGCCGGTCTGCTGGAGCGGCGACAGGGTTCGGGCACCTACGTCCTCGCGAACAGCGAACTCGCCGGGGCCGTCAGCCGCCGTCTGGCGGACGCGCCCGCCGTCCACGTGCTGGAGGTCCGCCGCACCCTGGAGGTCGGGGCCGCGAGACTCGCCGCCGCCCGCCGCACCGAGGAGGACGTCCGGCGCATGCGACGCCTCCTGGGCGACCGCAACGCCGCCCTCCGGGAGGGCCGCCTCGACGAGGCCGTCGCACTGGACGTCTCCCTGCACCGGTCGATCGGCCAGGCGACTCACAACCCCGTCCTCACCGACCTCTTCGACAACCTCCTGTCCGCCCTCCAGGCGAACGTGCGCGACAACGTGTTCACCTCGGGCGGCCTGCGAGAGGACGAACACGTCTCCCTCGTCGCCGCGATCGTGGCCGGGGACGGCGACCACGCCGCCTGCGAGGCCGCCCGCTTCCTCGACAGGCTCCTGTCCGATCTCCCGCCGGCCGGACCGTCCTCCGCCTCGGCCTGACCCTCCCGGGCGCCTCCGGGATGCCCCCGCCGGGCGCCCGCGGAGGGCTCCCCGCCGGACCGAGCGGTTTCGCTTCGGGGCCGTCCGGGCTGGTATGGTCCACGTGTCCCGAGCCCCCGTAGCTCAGGGGATAGAGCACCGCCCTCCGGAGGCGGGAGCGCAGGTTCGAATCCTGCCGGGGGCACCAAAGTCTTCATATCCGAACCTCGACCTAAAAGATCATGGTCGGGGTTCGTTGTGTTATGGATCATGGCCGCCTGGAACTCCTCGGCGAGCAGGGTGGCCCACGGCTCGGCGAGGGTGGCGGAGACGACATCGGCGCTGCTGTCATCGTCGCCCGTGGTGGCGATGAGCAGCTTGGTGAAGAAGCACTGGTTGGTCAGGCGGCGGGTGCTGGGACCGCCGAGCCGGTAGACCTCGTCGACGTTGACGAACAGGTCAAGGGCAGTTGTGAGGGTGCTCTCGATGTGCTCGTAGACGAGTCGGGACGTGTCGAGCACGCGCTGGGCCTGCTCCAGCTCTTGGTCGATGCGTTCGTGCTCCTCCCGCGCGAGATCGCCGGGGATGGTGCCTGTGACGACGCCACGCGCGAGGCGCTTGCGCTCCTGCTCCAGCTCTCCGACGCGCTTCTTGGCCATGACCAGTTCGGGCTGCGCGCGGGAGTGCTGCTTGTCGAGCTGGACCTTGAGCCCGATGCGGATGGTCTCCGCCAGCTTGGTCGGGATGCGCACGGCCGTGGCGTAGTACCGCGCAATGGCGTCCTCCACGGCCTCGACCGGCAGGTACTTCTGGGTGCAGGTGGTGCGCCGCTGGTGGCGGCCCAGGCAGTAGAAGTAGGGGTACTGGCCCTTGGCGAGGGTAAAGCACAGGCGGGAGCCGCACTGGCCACAGAAGATGCTGCCCTTGAGGTAGTGGTGATGCACGCGAGTCTTCTCTCCGGAGACGTCATGAGCCTTGAGTACGGTCTGGACGGCGTCGAACAGGGTCTGCGGGATGAGGGGCTGGTGATGGCCCTCGTATTCGACGCCCTTGAAGGTCACGTAGCCGAGGTAGTAGCGGTTGCTCAGCAGGTGATGGACGTGGGAGGGCTGGACCGGGCCGACGGGGCGCTTGCCGTGCGGCAGGGCGGTCAGGCCACGAGCCACCAGCTCGTCGGTCAGGCTGCGGATGGTGTAGCGGCCGGTGGCGTAGGCCTCGAAGGCCCACTGGACGAGTCGGGCGCGGTCGGGGTCGACCACCACGACGCGGACCTCGCGGCCCTCGATGCGCCGCCTCGTGTTGAGGTACCCGATGGGCGCTCGTCCCGGCGTGCCGCCCGACTTGGCCTTCTGGGTCATGCCCTTGATGGCCTCTGAGGCCAGGTTGCGGGAGTAGAACTCGGCGATGCCGGCCATGATCGCGTGCAGGAGCTGCCCGGCCGGGGTCTCGTCGATGTTCTCCTTCACCGAGACGAGCTTGGCCCCGTAGCTCTGCAGCTCGAACAAGGTGTTCGCGTCGTCGCGGCGGTTGCGCGCGAACCGGTCGATCTTGTCGAGGATCACGTAGTCGACGTCAAGGTCGGTGCGGATGCGAGCGAGCATCTTCTGGAACTCAGGCCGATCGGTGGTCTTGGCCGACTCGCCCCGGTCGAGGTACTCCCCCACGATTTCCGCGCCGAGGTCGCGGGCCTTGCGATAGCAGGCTTCACGCTGGGCCGGTAGCGAGTAGCCCTCGATGTCTTCGCTCTTGTTGGCCTGCTTGGCGGTGGAGACCCGCAGGTAGATGACGGCGCGCTTTGACGGTTCAGGCGCTTCAGATGAGTGATCCATGATGGCTTCAGCTGTCATGACTAAGCCTCCTTTCCAGAGTGATGTGGACCGGATCGGCCGACGTCGACGTATTCCCGGGTGATGGATAGGCCGTGCTGTCGGGCCAGCTCGTGGCAGGCGGCGCGCTGGCTCTCGATGGCTGCCAGATCGCCAGGTTGGCGGCTGGCAACGCGCAAGTACATGACGGTGCGCTTCGTCCGGGCCTGAGCCTTGGACGGTTCGTGATGTGTCGGTGCGGTCATGATCTATACCTCCCTGGCTAGGTGATGTGACGTGGGGTCGATGAGCCCCAACTGCAGGAGTCGCAGGTACATGGCCGCGCGGGTGACGCCGAAGCGGCGAGCCAGGAGCGGGATGTCACGAACGCCGCTCGCCCAGATCCGGCGCAGCCACGGGGCGGGCATGAGCAGGCAGGCGGCGAAGTACTCGCAGGAGCGTTCGGCGAGGTCGCGACCCATCCGGCCGGGGTACAGGACCTGTTCGAGCGGATGATCCAGGATGTGCTTGATCTCGTGGGCCAAGCTCCAGCGCCGTCGGCCGCGCGAGTCCCGCTCGTTGAGCAGGATGAGCCAACGACCGGCCGACCACTGGGAGGCAGCGGCGGACTGGCCGGTCGGCCCGTGACCGACCTCGATGCGCGGGAGCGCGCAGATGATCTCCTCGCGGATGGGTGGCTCGGTGACGCCGCTGCGACGCAATAGCAGCCGGGCTTGTTGCTCAGCCAGGCGCAGGGCGCTCTGTGTGGAAAGCCGCCGCTGGGGGACGAGGTCACGCAGTGAAGTGATAAGATCATGAGCCATCCGAGGCCTCCTTTTCGTGGTATTGCTGCTGTTGGTTGAAGAGTCGGAAATGAGCCTCAAGCTGCGCAATGGCATCGTCGGAGAGGTGGTACTTGGCGCGGAGATAGGGCCCGAATCCGGGCAGTCCGCGAGCGTCACCGAAACCGGCTTCGAGGTAGAAGTCGGCGACTTCCGTGTCGAGCGCACGGGCGATACGCCATAACAGGCGGGCATCAGGCGAGGCGATACGGCCGCGCTCCAGACGAGACAGCCAAGCGGAGTCGACACCGGCCCGAGCGGCCAGCGCCCGCAAGCTTAAGTTGTGGTCGTGCCGGAGGCGTTGCACGTGGTCACCAAGCTTAGTGCTTGAACCCGGGGTCGGTTGTTGGTTTGTTCTAGCCATTATTGACGCTTATCCTTCCCCTTTTCGTCCGTCTGATTGCAATTGTATAGCGAATTGCGGACGGGAATCCACGCGCATTTTGACGAAGGATAGGCTGTCCTGGGCCATTTTCTTTGTTTGTTTTGACAGGGGGACGTATCAAGGAGTGAGGGTGCTGGAGGGAAGGCGCATGACGCGCCCTCCCTCCAGCGGTCTGGCATCACCCGAAATTTCAGGTGGTGCGGCGGGGCCGAGCCTTCGCGGGCTCGGCGTCGGTCGGGCCGGTGGCCAGCGGCTGGTCGGCGCTGCGGCTCGGGCCCATCAGGGCCTGGAGCGCAGCCCGCTTCATCGCGGCCTCGGCCTCCATCTCCTCAAGCGCCTTGGCGGCCTGGGCGGCCAGGTCGCCGCCTTCGCGCTTCTTGGCGATGAGGTGCTGGACGGCCATCCGGAGGCTGTCGCTCAGCGACAGTTCCTCCAGCGCGGCGATGAGCACGAGTTGTGCGTGCTCCTCGTCGGGCAGCCTGACCGCGATGGTCTTGTACCCGCGTCCGCTTGGTTCGGACATCGGTCCTCCTCGGTGCTGGTGCAGCCGGCCACCCGTGATGAGTGACAGGGACGGCTGCACGCCGCCGACGAGGCGCAGGTATGGAGGTGGCCGCCGCGTCATGCCGCGGCCTGCTGCTGGTTGTCGTACAGCCGCTCTTGCGCCAGGGCGATGTAGGCGGGGTTGAGCTCCACACCGAGCCAGTCCCGGCCAAGCTCCTGGGCCACCACGCCGACGGTGCCGGAGCCGAAGAACGGATCGAGTACGACGCCCGGCCTGGGCTGCGCCGCTTCTCCGCAGCCACATCTTGGCCCGACCGGACCGTCTGCCTCCGGCCGCGTGATCTGCCAGGGCTTGCCGCAAGTGAGGCAGGCCTTGGCGGGACAAGTCGCCGAGATGGGCCGCCGCACCAGCTCGGTCGGGAACGTCGCGAAGTGGCCGCCCCGGTAGCTGCTGGTGGCCATCCGCCAGACGTCAGCGGGGTTCTTGCCGAGCCGGTGTCCGACGATCCCGGCCGCCTTAACCTTCGCCAGCCCGCCCCGGTTGGCCGCCAGTGGCCCCGCGCCGATGTCCTTCCCGTCCGGCTGCGTCACCGTCCGCTGGGGCCTGGCCGTCGTGGTGTGCGGCTCGCGGATGGCATCAAGATCGAAGTAGTAGGACGGCGACCGGACAAGCAGGTACAGCACCTCCCAGGACATGGTCAGCCGGTCGCGCACCGATGACGGCATGGCGTTCGACTTGGCCCATACGACTCGGTTTCGGACGAGCCAGCCGTCGTCGGCCAGCCCGATCGCGAGTCGCTCGGGGCCGAGCAACAGCGCCTTCGGTGGTGCGCCGTACTGCTCGTGCCTGGAGAAGCTGTCGCCGACGTTGAGCCAGAACGCCCCGCTCGGCTTCAGGACGCGCCCGATCTCCCGGCACACCGTCCGCAACCCTTCTACCCAGCCGTGGACCGTGTCTTCGAGCCCGAGCTGTCCGACGTGACCGTAGTCCCTCAGCGCGAAGTACGGCGGAGATGTCACGACGCAGTCGACCGACGCCTCCGGCAGCCGCCGCAGCACCGTGGCGGCGTCGCCCTGCAAGATGCGGTTGCGAGGTAGCTCGTTCATCACTCCGCCTCCTGACGCATCCGCGTGACGGCGTCCGCCTGGAGTGCGACGACGAACAGTGCCCGAACCGGCTCCGGCTGACGGGCGATGACGCCCCGCAGGACCGCAGCCCGGTCAGCGTCCGGAACGAGCCAGAGGATCTTGGGGAAGAGACCGGTGCGGTTCTGCTCGGTGCCGGACTGCCAGTAGCCCCGATAGACCGCGAGCTTGCGCGTGATGGCGGCGGCGGACTCGGTGCCTTGGTCGAGCTCGATGAACCAGTGATCCTCGTAGCCGTCGAAGGCGACCACGGCCAGGCCGTCAGGCTTGAGCGTCGCGCGCACCCCGCCCGCGCCGTAGAAGCTGCGCCAGCACCCTGGTTCGGCAACGAACCGCACGAGCCGCAGTTGTTCGGCCCGTCCGGCCACGACGAGCCCGGTGTAGACCTCCGAGATAGCCAGAGCGTGGGCCAGGTACGGCAGGCCAACCGGTCGGGGGCCGTGGGAGCGCCGCCCCTCACCGAGACCAGCGAGCCGGGCTCCGACCACATCGAGCGCGTAGACGTGACCACGTGATCCAGCCCGCACACCCCCGATGGTTCGGGGCAGCCGGGCGATGATGCGCCGCTTGGTGAGGGCGGTCAGGCGTTGCTGCGCCCGGCGGCGGGAGACGTCGGCGAACCACAGCCGTTCCAGCTGATCCGCTGTCGCGACCCGCACCCGCGCCAAGGTGGTGACGATCTGCCAGTCGCGGTCAGACAGTCCGGAACGCAGCGCCGCCAGCCGCCGCGCGCTGACACGGGCCGTCATGACAACACCTCCATGGCGGTCATGACATTCCCGGGCCGTAACGCGCGGGAATCCGCGCCCAGCCTGCACGAACTCGACAGAGCAATCGACGCGACATGAAGACCGACGCGAAGACCCGGCAGGAGCGCCCGACTCGGGCGCACGGGCCTCATGACGTCCTCCGGCGGGCCGTGGCCGCAGGTGCCGGACGTCCGGTGTGCCGAGCCTGGATGGCGGACTCGATGACCGCGCGGTCTGCCCCGTAGCGCTGGCGCGAGCCCTGACGGACGGCTGCGGCCAGCCCGGTCTCCGGCGGTGGGGGCAGGGTGACTGCCGTGGCTGGCGGAGCGATCCGGGCACCCGCCGACAGACTGGCTACAACCTCCCAGCGGCCCAGGCCTTGGAGGTCGGTGGCCGTAACGTGCGGGGTGAGTTCCCGGGCGAGCGCGGCGGCGTCGCCCGCGGCCACCTGAAAGACGACACGGCTACGGGCGTTGGCCAGCACGGCCTCTTTGACGCTCTTGGGCAGCTGGCCAAGGTGCTGGTGAGCGAGCGTCAGCGACAGCCCAAGAGCGCGGGCCTGCGTCAGCATCCCCTCGATCCCGATCTCGGCCCGCAGGTAGTCGCCGAACTCGTCGATGTACCCGGCCGTGAACGGCCGCTCGGCCTCTGGCATGGCGGCCCGGGCCTGAACCGCCTGCCAGAGCCGCGTGACGACGAGCGACCCCAAGAGGGCGGCGGCATCCTCGCCCAGCAGCCCCTTGGCGAGCGGCACGAGGATGATGGCCTGCTCCGCCAGCGCCCGGTCGAAGTCGAAGACCGGCGCGGCCTGGCCGACGACGTTACGCAGTCGCCGGCGCAGCAGCACGGTGCGGAGCTTGTTCGTGATGGGCGCGATGACCTGCGCCCGCTCGGCTTCTGACAGGTTGTCGAACCAGCCCCAGAACGGGCCCAGAGCCACCGGATCGCTGATGCGAGCAACGAGCGGACGACGGAACTCGGGATCTGCCAACAGAAGCGGCACCTCGGCCAGCGTCATGCCGGGCACGCCGACAAGCGTCAAGAGCGCGGACCGCAGCACGTCGTCGAGGCGAGGTCCCCAGTTGTCCCGGAACAGGTCATGGAAGATCCCCACGACCTGGTCGACCACCAGCTCCGGCGAGTCGCCGGGCCGGGCCAGCAGGTTGAGGCCCACCGGCCGCTCCTCGTCGGACGGATCGAGGACGATGACGTCCCCTGCTCGTTCGGGTGGGACGCGGTCGAGGACGTCGGCGACAAGATCACCCTTCGGCTCGATGACCACCACACCGCGGCCCGCCTGCATGTCCTGCGTAATGAGGCTCAGGAGCAGGTTCGACTTGCCGGACCCGGTGGGGCCGATGACGTGGAGGTGACGCAGGGAGTCCGGTATGGACAGGGCCAGCGGTCGCTCCGAGCCCGGGAAGTTCGTCCGCCCGATGACGCGACCCTGGGACGGGATGTCCGCGACCGGTGCCAGCAGGTGCGTGCTGCCGGTGGTGACGCCGGGTAGCTTGACCGGGCCGAGCGGAACGGCGAGCAGCCCCGACAGTTCGTCGGCGTTCAGGATGGCCGGGTAGAGCATGAGCGGCGGACGCCGATCATCCAGCGCCTGAGCCACGAGCCAGCTCGGCCACCACGACCGGCGCAAGTGGGCTCCGGGCACA
>JAUPKO010000661.1 GCA_030837395.1 Actinomycetota bacterium
ATCACCGAGATGCTGCGTGCCCATGGCGTGGTCGGCAAGTTCGTGGAGTTCTACGGCGAGGGTGTTGCCCGGGTGTCGCTGGCCAACCGCGCGACAATTGGCAACATGAGCCCGGAGTACGGCTCGACTGCGGCGATCTTCCCCATCGACGGCGAGACGCTGGACTACCTGCGGTTCACCGGCCGGCCGGCCGAGCAGATCGAATTGGTGGAGGCGTACGCGAAGGCGCAGGGGTTGTGGCACGACCCGAGTCAGGAGGCCGTGTACTCCGAGACTCTCCAACTCGACCTTGGCACCGTGGTGCCGTCGCTGGCCGGGCCCAAGAGGCCGCAGGACCGAGTGCTGCTCTCGGAGGCCAAGGCCGCCTTCGCCGATGCGCTGCCGACCTACACCGACGACCCTGCGCGCACCGTCGACCTCGAGGTCGACGGCGAGGCCGTGACGATCGGCAACGGAGCGGTGGTGATTGCCGCCATCACCAGTTGCACCAACACGTCCAACCCGTCGGTGATGCTGGCCGCCGGGTTGCTGGCGAAGAAGGCCG
This sequence comes from Actinomycetota bacterium, assembly GCA_030837395.1. Taxonomy (GTDB): domain Bacteria; phylum Actinomycetota; class Actinomycetes; order S36-B12; family UBA10799; genus JACJWR01. The sequence continues at coordinate 545 of JAUPKO010000661.1, forward strand.
TGGAGGCCGGCTTGAGCCGCAAGCCGTGGGTGAAGACGACGCTGGCACCGGGCTCGAAGGTGGTCACGGACTACTACGAGGCCTCCGGTTTGGACGTCTACCTAAACAAGCTCGGCTTCGACCTGGTCGGTTACGGCTGCACCACCTGCATCGGCAACTCCGGGCCGCTGCCGGAGGAAGTCAGCGCCGCCGTGCGCAGCGCAGACCTGGCCGCGGTCAGCGTGCTGTCTGGCAACCGAAACTTCGAGGGCCGGATCAACCCCGACGTCAAGATGAACTACCTCGCGTCGCCGCCGCTGGTGGTGGCGTACTCGCTCGTGGGTCGCATGGACGTGGACATCACCACCGAGCCGCTGGGTGTGGGCTCTGACGGGCAGCCGGTGTACCTGGCCGACATTTGGCCGACGCCGGAGGAGGTCGCCGCGACCATCGCGAGCAGCATCCGGCCGGACATGTTCACGCAGCGGTACGAGGACGTGTTCGCCGGGGACGAGCGCTGGGCCAACCTGGAGACGCCATCGGGTGCCACGTTCGCCTGGGACCCGGAGTCGACCTACGTGCGCAAGCCACCGTACTTCGACGGCATGGCGCGCGACCCGGAGCCGGTCACGGACATAGCAGGCGCGCGGGTGCTGGCGCTGCTTGGCGACTCCGTGACGACCGACCACATCTCGCCAGCGGGTGCGATCAAGGCCGACAGCCCGGCCGGGCGCTACCTCGCCGAGCATGGGATCGCACCGCGGGATTTCAACTCGTACGGTTCCCGGCGCGGCAACCATGAAGTGATGATCCGCGGCACGTTCGCCAACATCCGCCTGCGCAACCAGCTGGTGCCGGGTGTGGAGGGCGGCTTCACGCGCGACTTCACCGCCGCGGATGCGCCACAGACGACCATCTACGACGCCGCCCAGGCCTATGCCGCGGCGGGGGTGCCGTTGGTGGTGCTGGCGGGCAAGGAGTACGGGTCGGGCTCGTCGCGGGACTGGGCGGCCAAGGGCACGGCGCTGCTGGGCGTTCGGGCGGTGATCGCCGAGTCCTACGAGCGGATCCACCGGTCGAACCTGATCGGCATGGGTGTGTTGCCGCTGCAGTACCCGGCCGGCGTCACGGCCGCGTCGTTGGGATTGGCCGGTACGGAGACGTTCGACATCGCGGGCGTCACAGCCTTGAACGACGGTGTAACGCCGGGCAGCTTGCGGGTGACGGCCACGGCGCCGGACGGCACTGTCACGGAGTTCGACGCGGTGCTGCGGATCGACACCCCCGGTGAGGCCGACTACTACCGCAACGGCGGGATCCTGCAGTACGTGCTCCGCTCGCTGCTGGTGTGAGCGAGACCGCCCCACCCGGCTGGCCGCGAGTGGTGCCGCCGCCGGCGGCGCCGCAGTTCGTTGACCGGGCAGTGCTCTGGCTGCTCGACAATGCCCCACCGGAGTTCCGCGGCCATGAGGTGTTCCGCAAGTACCCCACGACGTTGGCCTATACCGTCGCACATTACGTGGAAGGTGCCTTGAACGCCTCGCGTGAGGCGTATGCCGGGGCCCGTCGAACGCTGGGGCCGGACGTCGGGGTGGAGCCGGTGGAGGAGGTGCTGAGGGCATTGGAGTTTGAGGGCGTGCGGCTGCGCACGTTGGCTCGCGAGGTGGACCTGGTGGCCGAGGCCCTGGCGGGGCGGCGTTGGGTGGCGAGGCTGTAGGGGCGGGCGGGGCGGCTGATCAGAATGGACGTGTTGGATGTGGTGGCGCGTCCCCAAGCTACTTCGTAAATCCGGGTACGAATCCATTGACGGAAATTCTCAAACTACCACTTGGTCGGTTCGATTGCACGAGGATTGGCAGCTTGACAGGTGTCGCGACTTTTGTCCAGGGATTTACGTTCTTGCCTATTACGGGTTGTTCAAATATGCAGTTGTTGACGTTGATGTAGCCCTTGATTCGATCAGGTTTGGACGACGGAATACCACGGTAGTAGATCGAGCCGCGGCCGTTCGTGGCCATTCGCTCTCGCCCATCTAGGCTGTCATAACGCATCTGGCTTAGGCCAGATTTGCAGTTCTGTATCGTCACGCTTACAGGTCGGGACGTATTGTTGTAGTTGTGCAGGACGAAAATTATTCCGCCACCGGAGTTGTCTGTGAACTGGCTATTGCTCACGACGATGTTCTCCAGTGGTTCATTTGCAAAGTTGGGCTCGAAGTCGATACCCGCCCACGGGCCCGGAGTGATCTTATTGTTGGGCCATCCACTGGAAGCGGGGCTGAGCCAGACGTAGGGTGACGCGCTCATCCCAAGGATTCCTGCTTGCTGGATGCGTCCGTCTGTCTGCGTGAAACTTGAGTTGGTGATCCGCAAGCCCTGGACATTGCCGATCGCGATGCCGGCTCTAGCGACGTTCTGAACGCGTACGCGATCAATAGTAACGTTCTGAGCGTGCGTGGCTGATCTGTTTGGCTCATAGGTGCCGATCGTGATCCCGTCGCCGGCCGCCCCATCTAGTGTCAATCCACTGATCAAGACGTTCTTGGTCGCACGCAACACGATGAGGGCGCGAAACTCCGAGGATGTCCAGCGCTGATACCAGCCGCCTGCCTCGTTGATCTTGTTTCTTTTCGCTGGTGGAATGTACCGGCCGCTCTTGTCGTAGGCCCAAGGTATCGCTTGGAATTGTGACCCACGATTGTAGTCCCACCTCGAGAGATAGTCGTCACGATTCATACGCAGCAACGTCCCAGCGCCGCCGATAATCTGAATGTTCTGATTCGCGTTCACGACATTGATCAACCCGCGGGTCACTGGATATCCCGGCTTGGCCTGTACCACAGCGCCAGCACCGAAAATGATCTTGAGATTGCTGCGTGTGATTACCATTGGATTGGCCAGCCAAGGAACGACCTCCTGGCCGAGGCTGGTTTTGGTGATGAGTTTGGGAAAGATGATGGTGTCGTACTTAGTGTTATTGAGGATTCGATTCAGGTATGCGCTGGATATGTTCTTCTCACTGATCGTGTTTCCCGGGCCGTAGAGACCGTTGGTGTCTTGCGCCATCGCCCAATAGTCAGCCACCGTCAAGACGTAGGCGCGATTACTCGGAGTTGGCTGGGTGACGGGTTCGGCGCTGATCTGTGGCCTTGGAGCTGGCGTCGACGAGGTGAGCTTGATCGGCGGGGGCTCAGCGGTGGTGTAGTAGCCGAGCACATCCACGGTGACATGGGTTGACGCTGCTGCGTTGTATAGCGAGAACGCTCCTGCAGGACTGAGGGCGATGGTCGCGGAAGTTGAGGCCACACTCGCAGCGGAATGGACGAGGATGCCCGTACCTGGTTTGGGCTTGCCCGCCGCCCACGCTTGCAACCAACCTGCGGAGGCCGGGTTTTTGGCGCTGATGTTTGCCACGATCGCCGAGGCATTCTTCGGTATTCCGTACTTCCCGGCCACCGTGAAGGTGAGCGTCTCGTTCGTTCTCAAGGTGCGCTTCACGCCCCCAACGCCGGTTCCCGTGTCAATGGCGCGGACAGGCGCTATGCCTGCGTACCTGGTTCCGGTGGGGACTTGGGTTGGTGTGCCAGAAGGCGCGGAGTAGTAACCCACCGCGTCCACGGCAACGTTCACGGGTGCGGCGCTCTTGTTGCGGAGTCGGATCTTGCCGCTGGCACCAATGGGCACTGCCAACTCATTGGCACCGACGAGTCCAGTGGCCAGCGCCATCCCCCCGGCAGCTGGCTCAGCTGCATCCGCTGACCAAGCCGTCAACCAACCGGGCGACGTAGGCCAAATCGCCATGAGGTTTATCAACACACCCTTGGTCGTCATGGTGCCCACGCCACTGGGGATGCCCCCTCGGCCTGTGATCTGCACATCCAGGGTGGAATTTGGTGCGATCGCCACCCCCCTGCTCCCAAGAGTCGTCCGCGTGTCGAGCAGGCGAGCCGGGGTGAGTGGAAAGTACTTCATGCCGGACGTGCCCTCGGCAGTCGAGAAATATCCGACCACGGCCAGCGAGTACGCTCCCGTATTGGCTGACGAATTGAAGAGTGAAACCTTTCCGTCGCTACCCAAATTTGAAACGACAGTATTTGATTGCGTCTTGCCCTTGTTGAAGAACAGACTCGCGGTCGTTGGCCTCGTTGTGCGGGAGGCG
>JAUPKO010000662.1 GCA_030837395.1 Actinomycetota bacterium
CGGTCCCGGCCACGGCGCCCGCTTCCGCCTCACCCTCCCGGCATACCATCTGCGGAACTGAGCACGAACTCTGCCGCAGGTCCACGGTGCAGGTCGCCGTCCGACAGGTAGCCCATGCCCGCGTCCTTGATCGAACCTTCATCGAACGACTGCCGGACCCACACCCTCGGCGCCGATGCTCAGAAGGACGACGAGCCAGGAGGATCCACGTGAGCACCAGCGCCAAACCCCAATTCCGGCAGCGCGTGACAGTGCCGGTGAGCGGGATGACCTGCGCGACCTGCGAGAAGCGGGTGGCACGGGCGTTGAAGCGTCTTCCCGGCGTCGCACGAGTCGACGTATCCGCAGCACGCGGCGTGGCCACCCTGACCGGTGAGGCTCTGCCGTCGCGCGAAATCGTCGACGCCGCGATCCGGTCTGCCGGCTACGAGCCGTCCGCGCCCCGGTGGTTCACCGACGACCGTGGAATCTGGAGAACGGTAGGGGCGTCTGCCGTCGTCGTCGCCCTCCTGGCGTGGGGCTTGTCGGCGGCTGGACTGACAGACCTCGCCTCGGGCCTGACTGACCCCTCCGGCGGAGGTCTGCTGCTCGTGCTCACCCTCGGGCTGACTGCCGGGGTGTCCACCTGCATGGCGATGGTAGGTGGCCTGGTGCTTGGCTTCTCCGCCTCCCACGCGGCGAAGTTGGCAGCGTCCGGTGTGTCGGTGCCCTCCTTCTTGACCAGGATGCGGCCGCAGGTGTGGTTCAACCTCGGGCGGGTTGTCGGCTTCGGCGTCCTTGGTGCGCTCCTGGGCGCGCTGGGGTCGAGTTTGAGTCTGCCGACCCGGATGACGGCGGTTCTGATCCTGGCCGTCGCCGTGGTCATGTTTCTGCTGGGCGTCCGTCTAACGGGCATCTCGCCGCGGATGGCGGCCTGGTCGCCGAAACTGCCCGCCGGGCTGTCGAGGGTCTTGGGCATCGACCATGCAGGTGAATCCTCCTACAGCGACACCCGCACCGCTGCTGTGGGTGCGCTGACCTTCTTCCTGCCGTGCGGTTTCACCCAGGCGGTGCAGATCTACGCTCTGTCGACCGCGTCGCCGATCACGGCGGGTTTGATCATGGCGACGTTCGCCCTGGGCACCACCCCGGGTCTGCTGGCGCTCGGGTCCGTGCCCGAGATCGCCACGGGCGAGCGTCAAAACACCGTTCTGCGCGTGGTCGGGGTCGTCGTCCTAGCCTTCGCGTTGGTGAACCTTTCCGGCGGGATGCGACTCCTCGGGGTGACAGGCGGCAGTTCGGCCGCGTCCGCCGCCAGCCAGACGGTGTCGGACAACGTCACGCTCGGCAACGGTGTCCAGACGGTGCACATGACGCAAGAAGCTGCGGGCTACTCGCCTGAGAACACGGTCGTCTACGCCGGGATCCCGATCACGTGGGAGATCGACGGCACCTTCCCCTTCAGTTGCAGCGCCTCGATCACCATGCCGGATGCCGGTGTCCGCGTGAATTTGCAGCAGGGCATCAACACGGTCTCCGTTCCCGCCCTGGCCGAGGGCACGACCAGGTTCACCTGCGCCATGGGCATGTACTCCGGGACGTTCAAAGCCGTCCCCGCACCCCCGCCCGAACCGCCGAAGGCCGCCAGCGAGACACCGGCGACAGCAGTCGCCCCCCCGGCGCCGCCGACCGCGGCCGCCGCCCCGACAGGAGCCCGATGATGGCCCACACCGCCGCCCACAACGACACCACCGCAGCCCCGGGGGACCTGACACCGATCGATTCGCAGATCGAGTTGCGCATCGGTGGTATGACGTGCTCCTCGTGCGCGATGCGGATCGAGAAGAAACTCAACCGGATGGATGGAGTCAGCGCCACCGTCAACTACGCCACCGAAGCGGCCAAGGTCACGTTCCCCGACACCTTCACCCCCGCCGACCTCGTCGCCACCGTCGAGGCGACCGGCTACACCGCCGCCCTACCGTCCCCACCGGCGGCGGAGGGTTCCGGCCCGGTCCACGCCGCGGCAGACGGGCACCACCACGACGACGCGGCTGCGCTGAAGCAGCGGCTGGTCATCTGTGCGGTGTTGACCCTGCCGGTGCTGCTGATGGCGATGGTGCCGCCCCTGCAGTTCACGAACTGGCAGTGGCTGTCGCTGACGCTGGCCTCCCCCGTCGTGGTGTGGGGCGCCTGGCCGTTCCACAAAGCGGCGTGGGCCAACGCCCGTCACGGTGCGGCAACCATGGACACCCTCATCTCCGTGGGCGTGTCCGCGGCCTACCTGTGGTCGTTGTGGGCGCTGTTCTTCGGCACCGCGGGAATGCCCGGCGAGAAGATGTCGGTGTCGATGCTCCCCACCTCCGGAGGTGGTGCGGACGCCATCTACTTGGAAGTGGCCTCGGCCGTGACGGTGTTCATCTTGGCCGGCCGCTACTTCGAAGCCAAAGCCAAGAAGCAGTCCGGGGCCGCGCTGCGCGCCCTGCTGTCCATGGGGGCCAAGGACGTCGCAGTGGTCCGTGGCGACGGTGCAGGGAGGGCAGAGGAGCGGATCCCCATCGGCAGCCTGCACGCCGGGGACCTGTTCGTCGCCCGACCCGGCGAGAAGATCGCCACCGACGGCACTGTGGTGGAGGGCACCTCCGCCATCGACGCGTCCATGCTCACCGGCGAACCGGTACCCGTCGAGGTCGCCCCGGGCGACGGTGTCGTCGGTGCCACGACGAACGTCGGCGGTCGTCTGATCGTGCGTGCCACCCGTGTCGGGGCGGACACCCAGCTGGCCCAGATGGCGCGGCTGGTCGCTGACGCCCAGAACGGCAAGGCACCTGTGCAACGCCTCGCCGACCGGGTGTCGGCAGTCTTCGTCCCCGTGGTCATCGGCCTGTCGCTGGCCACCCTGGCGGCGTGGCTGCTCACGGGGCACCCGGTCCAGGACGCCTTCACGGCCGCGGTCGCGGTCCTGATCATCGCCTGCCCGTGCGCGTTGGGCCTGGCCACGCCTACGGCCCTCCTAGTGGGCACCGGGCGGGGCGCCCAGCTGGGAATCCTGATCAAGGGCCCGCAGGTCCTCGAATCGACGCGCAAGGTCGACACGATCGTGCTCGACAAGACGGGCACCGTGACCACCGGACGAATGAGTCTGCACGAGGTGCTGCCGGCCGACGGTGAGGACCCCGCCCTCGTGCTCACGCTCGCCGGAGCACTCGAGGACGCCTCCGAACATCCCATCGCCGCCGCGATAGCCGCCGGCGCCCGGGAGGCCGCGGACACGCTTCCGCCCGTGACCAGGTTCACCAGCACGCAAGGCTCCGGGGTCAGCGGCACCGTCGATGGCCGCACCGTGGTTGCTGGGAGGCTGGCGTGGCTGCGCGAGGATGCCGACCTGACCGTGCCGGACGGACTCCGCGCACCGGCCGCAGCCGCCGAAGCCCAGGGCCGCACAGTCGTGTTCGTCGGGTGGTCCGGCCAAGTTCGCGGAGCCCTCGTCGTGTCCGACACGGTGAAAGCCACCTCCGCCCAAGCGATCGCTGAAATCACCTCCCTCGGGCTTCGCCCGGTGCTGCTGACCGGCGACAACGCCGCGGCCGCAGCAGCGGTGGCCGCCGAAGTCGGCATCGACGAGGTGATCGCCGAGGTGCTTCCGGCGGACAAAGTGCGGGTTGTCCGCACCCTGCAGGCCGACGGCCGGGTCGTGGCGATGGTTGGTGACGGCGTCAACGACGCCGCCGCGCTGGCCGCCGCCGACCTCGGTCTGGCCATGGGCACCGGCACAGACGTGGCCATCGAGGCGTCCGACCTGACATTGGTGCGCGGCGACCTGCGCACCGCAGCCGACGCGATCAGGCTGTCGCGCGCCACGCTGCGCACCATCAAGGGCAACCTGTTCTGGGCGTTCGCCTACAACGTCGCCGCACTCCCCCTGGCAGCCCTCGGATTCCTTAACCCCCTGATCGCGGGAGCGGCGATGGCGTTCAGCTCCGTGTTCGTCGTGACGAACAGCCTGCGGTTGCGTCGCTTCAAAGGGTGGTCGGCCACCTCCAACTGACACACACGTCTGCACCCCCGGCCACCTGGCGAGCCCTTGGCGCCGGCCACAGCCTCAGATCGAGCCGGTCATGATCAGGGCCGCGTGCGACTGCTGGTTGGCCCACCACACGAGGAACAACCCTGCCAGGAGCAGCCACCCGAGCCGGGTGGGCCGACCTGAGACGTTCACTCACACCTCGGTGGCACGCCCTACCACCCAACGCACGATCGATGCCACGGCCGCGACCTCGAGCAAGAACGCTGCCGGGTTGAACATCTGCGCGAGACCGAACTCCCCACGGGCGAGCGCAGTCGTCGCCCGCGTCAGCCCGCAGGTCGGGGTCACTACCCCGATGACCCACGTGGGCATCTGCAACCGGAACGGCGGCAGGCCGAAGTCAGGAAGACTGACGGTCAATGCCAACCCGAACATGACGATCCACGTCAGAATCCTCATCCGGTCGAGGCCATGAACTCCGAGCTTCGGGCCGTGGGTGACCTGCGGATCGCCGTGCACATCGGTGACGGGCCTGGTTGCGATGTCGCGATCAGGCTGGATCGCTGCCTGGTTGGGCTTGGGGAGGGCAGTGTGGAAGGCAACCCCGCCGTCCGCGAACGAGATGCGCTGATCGGGGACATCGAGATGCGGGTGCCCCTGCCGCTGGGCCACGGACAATGGATGCAACAGGTCGGACGCTGCGCCTGCGCATCAGGCTTCGAACGCCAACTGAATAGGGCCTGGGCGTGATGAGGCACGGGGGCCGGGAGGATTCAGATGCGTGGGTTGCGCGGTCGACTCTGGAATGACGGGCAGGTGGTGGGCCTCCCGGGTGCCGTGTCCAAGGAACGCGGCCGCAGCAACCGGCCGCGTCCCGCCCACATCGTCAGGTGGTCGCAAAGTCCTTTGCCAGCGTTGACCGCAGCAGGGCAAGCCTCACCGTCGGGACCGAACTGGATGCAACGACCGCGCAGCTGTCACCGCCCCTGCCACGTGATTGAACCGTCCGGCCCCCACACCACGGATCCGCCGGTTTACTACACTTTTGCTACAACTCCCCATGGTTCAAGGAGGCGCTTGTGCTGCAACTTTGCTACACCTCGACGACACCCCCTGACCCCCTCCACCCCCACACCGCCCCGCATCCGCGCAGGTCAGGCCCACTTTCAACCAGAGCCGCGTGTCGGAATCGAACCGACGACCGTCCGCTTACAAGGCGGGAGCTCTACCGACTGAGCTAACGCGGCGAGGTGCCAGTCCAGCCTAGACGGTCCCCGGCTTCGTGGTCAGCGTGGTTTGGCGGAAGGCGGGCCGTGGGCGCACGGGTGACGGTGGTCAGCGTCGTCTGGCGTAAGCACAGGCTGATGGGGTGGCCCGGTCCGGCTCGGCCCGCCCCACCTGGCCGCGCCAAGACGACGGCAGGATCCACGCAACCTGCTTCTCGAGGTGCACCCGCGGGGCGCATGGCGACCGACGGCGCGTTGCTAGGGTGCCGGTGGCCCCGTTGCCCATCATGTGGCGCCAGCCAATGGGCGACCGCGGGGTGCGCCACCCGACGGAAGGACGCGCATGAATCGTTGGCTCACGGCCCTGGCCGCAGTAGTCACGCTGTCGCTCGCCCTGACCGCCTGTGGGGGTGGCTCCACAGGCGGCGACGCCAGCGAGTCCATCGACCCCTCCGCCCTCGCCGGCACCGTCACCTACTGGGACACCTCGGACGCCACCAACGAGGCCCCGGTGTTCCAGGAGCTCATCGC
>JAUPKO010000072.1 GCA_030837395.1 Actinomycetota bacterium
CCACCGGCATCGTCGCCCTCGACGACATCACGTTCCCCATCGCCGATCTGCGCGGGGTGGAGGCCATCACCGACACGGTGACCGAGATCGACTGCGACGCCCGCATGCTCACACTGGCCAGCGGTGGGCACCTTAGCGCTGATTACATCGTGATCGCCACCGGGTCGCAGGTGAACTTCTTCGGGGTCACCGGCGCCGCCGAACATGCGCTGCCGCTGTACACCGCGGCCGACGCCGCACGCATCGGCCAGCGCGGCCGGGAACTGTTGAACTCCTCCGCCGCGTTTGCCGTCGCCGTCGTCGGCGCCGGCGCGACGGGGGTGGAGGTGACCGGGGCCATGGCCGATGTCATCGAGGACCTCTACCCGCGCACGTTTCCCGGCTTCCGCCGCGAGCAGGTCGAGTTGCACGTGATCGACCACGCCAGCGCGCCGCTGGCGCATATGTCGGCAGCGAGTCAGGACTACGCCCGCGAGGTGCTCACCAGCGCCGGGGTCACGTGGCACCTGGGCAGGTCGGTGGCGGACGTGACTGCCTCGGACGTCGGCCTCGATGACGGCACCCGGGTGCCTGCCGACATGACGATCTGGGCCGGTGGCCTGAGTGTGCGGGTGCCGCCGATGACGCCCGAGCCGGCCCGCGACGGGCACGGTCGCGTGGTGATCGACCCCGACCTGAGGCTCGCCGGACAGGGCCGTGTCTACTGCATCGGCGACGCCGCTGCTGATGCACACGAGCCCCTGCCGCAGCTCGGTTCGGTGGCCAAACAGCAGGGCATCGCAGTGGCCCGGGCGATCCGTCGGCAATTGCGCCACAAGAAGCCCAAACCGTTCAGCTACACCGACCTCGGCGACATGGCGATGATCCGCCATGACGCAGCGACAGTGGAGCTCGGCGCCTCCCACCACCCGGTCAACGGCGAGTTGGCCTTCGCCATGTGGCTCGGCCTGCACGCCTACCTGCTGCCCGGCGACGACCACCGCATGGAGGCGCTACACGCCTGGGTGCACGAGATGATGACGGGCAAGTCGAAGTATCTGTTGGCGTGATTCCGCGGATGCGGCTGTTGGGTGCGTCCAAGGGTGATCCTGCGGGTATATGGTCGGTGATGTGCCTCAGTTGCGGATCAAGGATGCGGCGACTCTGTTGGGGGTCAGCGACGATACCGTGCGGCGGTTGATCGATGCGGGCACGCTGGTCGCCGCGGTCGACGGCGCGGGTCGCAAGACTATCGATGGTTACGCCCTCGCGGTGTATGCGCGCGAGCACGCGGCGCTGCCGCCAGAGGGGGGCGGGGCGAACAGCTCGGCGCGCAACCGGTTCGTCGGGCTGGTCACCAACATCCAGGCCGACCGGGTGATGGCCCAGGTCGACCTGCAGTGCGGCCCGTTCCGGGTGGTGTCGTTGATGAGTGCGGAGGCCGTGCGGGACCTCGGGCTCGAGCTCGGATCCGTGGCTGTCGCGGTGATCAAGTCGACGAATGTGATCATCGAGACAGAACGCGTAGGCGACCGATGAGCACGCGGGGTGCGGTCGCGGCGGCCATTGCGGCGGTGTCCGTGGTAGCTCTCGCCACCGGCTGTGCCGGGTCGGCCGGGGCGGGCGAGCCGCAGCGATCCGGATCGGCCGGCGGGCAGCTCACGGTGTTTGCCGCGTCATCGCTCACGCGGACCTTCACCGAGTTGAGTCGGCAGTTCGAAGCCGCGCATCCGGGCACGGTCGTCCGTGTGAATTTCGGCGGTTCGGCCGACCTCGTCGCCCAACTCCAGCAGGGTGCCCCGGCGGACGTCTTCGCCGCCGCCGATGCGGCCACCATGGCCAAGGCCGTCGACGACCGGCTCATCGCCGGGCAACCGAAGGACTTCGCCAGCAATTCGATGGCGATCGCCGTGCCGCCGGGCAATCCGGCGGGCGTGCGCTCCTTCGCCGCGCTGGCCGACCCTGGCGTGACTGTCGTGGTGTGTGCGGTGCAGGTGCCGTGCGGCGCTGCCACAGCGGCGATCGAACGCCGCACCGGCGTTACGCTGACCCCCGCCAGTGAGGAGAACGCGGTCGCCGATGTGCTGGGCAAGGTGACCTCGGGCCAGGCCGATGCGGGCGTGGTCTACACCACCGACGTTCGCGGTGCCGGTGAGGCCGTCGAGGGCATCGACATCCCCGGGCAGGACAACACCCGAACGACGTATCCGATCGCCCTACTGTCCGGGGCCGCGAATCCGAGCCTCGCCGGGCAGTTCGAGCAGTTCGTCCTCAGCCCCACCGGGCAGCAGGTGCTGGCCGACGCCGGCTTCGGAGCGCCGTAGCCCGTGGCCGAACGCCGCACGCGCCTGGACGTACCCGGGTGGCTGTTCCTACCGGCCACGCTGGGGACGCTGTTCATCGCCTTGCCCCTGCTGGCGATGCTGACGCGGGTCGACTGGGGCGACCTGCCGACACTGGTCACCTCGCCTGGGGCGCTGGCGGCGCTGTGGCTGAGCCTGAAGACGTCGACGATCGCCACATTGCTGTGCCTGCTGCTGGGGGCGCCGATGGCACTTGTGCTGGCGCGTAGCCGGTTCCCGGGGCAAGCGGTGGTGCGGTCGTTGGTGCTGTTGCCCTTGGTGCTGCCACCGGTGGTGGCCGGGATCGCCTTGCTCTACACGTTCGGTCGCCGAGGACTGCTTGGTCAGACGTTCGAGGCGCTTGGGGTGCAGATTGCGTTCTCGACCACGGCGGTGATCATGGCGCAGACGTTCGTCGCCATACCGTTTCTGGTCCTGAGCCTGGAGGGTGCCCTACGCACCTTCGGCCAGCGGTACGAGTCCGCCGCCGCGACGCTGGGTGCGCGGCCCACGACGGTGCTGCGCCGAGTCACCCTGCCGATGATGCTGCCCGCGCTCACGTCAGGGCTGGTGCTCTCGTTCGCGCGGGCGCTGGGCGAGTTCGGTGCCACCATCACTTTCGCGGGCAGTTTGCAGGGCACCACCCGCACTCTGCCGCTGGAGATCTATCTGCAACGCGAGACGGACCCGCAGGCTGCGATCGCCCTGTCGCTGATCCTCATCGTGGTGGCGGCCCTGGTCATCGGGTTCGCTCGCCGGACGGTATCGCCGGTATGAGCCTGGTGCTGCACGCGCAGGTCGCCGAACGCGACCTCGACGTCACCATCGATGTGGCGGCGGGGCAGACGCTGGCGCTGCTAGGCGCAAATGGATCCGGCAAGAGCACAACCCTGGCGGTGGTGGCCGGCCTGTTGCGGCCGGACGCCGGCTTCGCCCGACTCGACGGCGCCACGCTGTTCTCGCTGGGTGAGGGCCACAGCGTCTGGCATCCCCCGCATCGACGCAACATTGGATTGCTTGCGCAGGACCCACTGCTCTTCCCCCACCTGAGCGTGCTGGAGAACGTCGCTTTTGGGCCGCGCAGTCGGGGTGTGCCGCGCGGCGGTGCGCGCGACCACGCACGCCACTGGCTCGACGAAGTGGGGGCCGGTGACCTCGCTGACCGCAAGCCCGGGCAGCTTTCGGGCGGTCAGGCGCAGCGCGTGGCCCTGGCTCGGACGTTGGCCGCCGAACCCCGGCTGGTGCTGCTCGACGAGCCGCTCTCGGCCACGGACGTCGAACTCGCCGCTGCGATGCGCCAGACGCTGCGCCGGGTGCTGGCGGCCCGCACGGCGATCATCGTGACGCACCAGGTGCTGGACGCCGCTTTGCTCAGCGACCAGATCGCGGTGGTCGAGCGGGGCCGCATCGTAGAGCAGGGCCCCACCGACGAGGTGCTGCGTCAACCTCGCAGTGAGTTCGCCGCCAGTCTCAGCGGGGTCAACCTGCTGCGCGGGGTGGCGGTCGATGACGATTCAC
>JAUPKO010000663.1 GCA_030837395.1 Actinomycetota bacterium
CAGCGACCGGCTTGCGTCGGGCGCCGCGTGCCGGGGACGCGCGCAGGCCGCCGGCGGGGAATGGCGCCACCAACACGCCAGCCCGGGCCGGGTAGCGGGCCAGCACCTGCCGGACCGGCAAGGCGCCGAGGGAGTGGGCGATGAGCACCGGCGGGGCGGGCAGCGCGGCGATGGCCTGCAGGATGTCGTGGACGTAGCCGCGGGCGGTGGTCCGGGCCAGATTCGTGTGTCCGCCGGAGCTGCCGTGCCCGCGGAGCGAGACGGCGTGCGCCTCGAAGCCACGGTCGGCGGCGGCATCAAGCCAGTGCTCGGCGTAGCACCAGGCCCCGTGGCCGAGGCCGGGCACGAACAGCAGCGGAGGACGGCCGGTGGCGGTGGTGGGTGCTGCCGACAGCACCTCCAGGTGCACGGGCCGCGGGGGCACGGACCACTCCCATGGCCGCATGACCTGCGGGCGTGCGCGCTTCGATCCGAGCATCAGGCCACCGGCAGGGGATCGGCTACCGCAGGCGAGGAGACGGTTGCTGGGTGGGTGCCCTCGCCCGAGTCCAACGATGTTGCGGCTGGTTGGTTGGAGCCGGTCGGCGGTGGTCCACACTCGGACAACTCGGTTAGCACCCTTTGCAGCGACTCGAGGTAGTCCTGGTGGGCGATTTCGTAGTAGTGCCGCGAGGAGTCCTTGTAGGCCGCACCGCCGGAGAATCGCCGGTCGCGCTCGGCCATCACCTGGTCGTGCACTTGCCGAGCAGCGGCCGGGTCCCACCGAGCAACATCGAGGAAGGTGGCGATCACCTCGCCCTGCCAGTGCGCGATGGCCCACTGGCCCGAGTCGGGCTGGATGAGCCCGGAGACCCATACGTTGGGGTGGGTGGGCGAGGCCATTTGCAATCCGAGCGTGGGGCGGCCGTCGCGCAGGCCGAGGACGTTCGGATCGGCCAGGAAGTCGAACCGCGCCAGGTAGCCGGTGGCGAACACGACGACGTCCACGTCGGCGCGGGTGCCGTCGGTGAAGGTGGCGCCGTTAGCATCGAAGGCGGCGACGTCGGGTCGGGGGTCGATGTCGCCGTGGCCGATGTAGTAGACGAGGTTCTGGTTGACCACCGGGTGGGTCTCGTAGAAGGCGTGGTCGGGCTCGCGCAGGCCGTAACGCGTGTAGTCGCCGACGATGAGTTTGTGCATGCCGGTGTACATCGCTCGGCGCACCGGCAGCGGAAGCTTGAGGGCGAGGAGCTGATCGGCGACCTGGTCAGACGGACGGCCGAAGGCGTACTTGGGGTTGTACCAGTAGCCGCGGCGGGTGGAGTGGAAGGCCGCTGTGGCGTTCTGGGCCGCCTCGACGGCGATGTCGCAGCCGGTGTTGCCCGCACCGACTACCAGCACCCGCTTGCCCCGCAGTTGGTCGGCGGACTTGTAGTCGGCCGAGTGCAGCACCTCGCCGGCGAAGTCGTGGAGCCCGGGGTAGTCGGGGATCTTGGGTGACCAATTGTGGCCGTTGGCGATCACCACGGCGTCGTAGCGCAGGGTCGTGGTCGGGCTCCTGTAAGCGTCGGACCCGCCCCCGGTACCGGGGACCTCGCCCGCGTCGGCGCGGCGGATCGTGACGTCCCAACATGGCCCACCGAATGCCCCCGGCGGCCCGTCGGCCACTTCCTGCACGGCCACCACCTCGATGTCGAACAGGTAGCGCTCGCCCACCCCGAAGTGTTCGGCGTATCGCTCGAAGTAGGCCAGCACCTGCCGATGGCCGGGGTAGTCCGGGTAGTCGTCGGGCATCGGGAAGTCGGGGAACTGGGTGAACGGCTTGGACGAGATCAGGTGTGTCGACTCGTACACCCGCGACGTGGGCGCCCCGAAGCGCCAGTTGCCACCCACGCCGTCGGCCCGGTCGAACCCGTCGGCCGGGATGCCGTGGGCAAGCAGGGATTTGAGGGCAGTGAGACCGTGCGGCCCGGCCCCGATCACCGCCACCGCGCCCGGGCGCTCGATGGAATTGACCGAGCGGTCGTTGTTCTGCGCGGCGATCCTCGGAGGTTCATCGATCATGCATGCAAACGTAGAGGGCAAGGGTCGAAACCGCCCGGTGACCGTCGGCTGCCGGCAGTGGAGGGTCGGCATTTGGGTGGGCCCGCGCGCTGCGGCCGGCGTCCACGTTGATCGTGATCCTGGCGAGGAGCCGGGTCCGTTCCATGAACCACCATCACCTCCCAGATGCGGTTAGGGTGCGCCGGGTGAACTCTCCGCGGATAAGGGCCAGGATGGCAGTGCTGGTGGTTGTGCTTGGCGCTGTGCTGTTCGCCGGCCTTGCAGCCACAAGTTGGGCGCCCTTCGTTGCAAAGGCCCAGGGTCCCGACAGCATCGCGCGCAACCCCGTTAACAGTGCCCTGAAGAACACTCCGCCGACGCCGTTCTACACCCCGCCCGACCCGTTGCCCGAGGGGCTTCCCGGGACGGTCATCAAGTCCGAACCGATGGTTGATGCGCCACCAGGCATCCGGGCCACGAGGATCATGTACTTGTCGACATCGGCCAGTGGGGAGCCGACGGCGGTGACCGGCATGATTGTCGAGCCGGACGCTCCCGCCGGGCCGGTTGGGCGCCCAGTCGTCGCCTTCGCCCACGGCACCACGGGCACGGCGCGGCAGTGTGCACCGTCGATCGCCCCGTTCATCGATCAGACCACCGGGACGCACATGTGGGAGGCCCGGATTCGTCCTCTGGTCAACCAGGGCTACGCCGTCGCCGCCGCCGACTATGAGGGCGAAGGCGCGCCGGGCAACCCGGTCTACATGCTCAAGGCCACTGAGGCACACAACGTGCTGGACTCCCTGCGGGCGGCGGTCTACCTCGCGCCGGAGCGGATCGATGCCTCGAAGATGGCGATCTACGGGCACAGCCAAGGTGGTCACGCGAGCCTGTCGGCCGCGTCGTTGGCCCCGGAGTATGCCCCGGAGCTGCAACTGCGCGGTGCGGTCGTGTCGGCGCCGGGAATGATCCCGCCGATCCCGCTGGCCTTGGAGTCGCTTGTGTCCAATCCCGGAAACGCCGAGGAGTCGGCTATCCGGGCCTCCTACGTGCTGAACCTGATGTCGTCATGGACCACGGCGTTCCCCGATGAACTCTCGCCGTCGGACCTGCTGACACCGCAGGGTGTGGAAACCATGGCGCTCACGCAGGAGTACTGCCATGACGCCTTGGTGGAGGAGTTGACGCAGCCGTTTGACACCTATGTGAAGTCCGACCCGTCGGAGAACATCCTCAACGTGGTCTCGCAGAACATGCCGGTGGATCGCCGGGTGGACATGCCGGTGCTGATGTTGCAGGGCATGAAGGACACCGACGTCTCGCCGCAGTTGACCCAGGCCACCACGCAGGCGCTGTGCCAACTCGGCACAGTGGTCGACACGTTCTTCACCGAGAACGACACCCACGAGACGTTGGTGTGGGCGGCCCGCCCCGCCGAACTGGACTGGATCGCCGACCGGTTCGACGGTATTCGGGCCCCCAACAGCTGTGGAGGTCAACAATGATCGTGGCATCGGCCATCCTCGTCGCGCTCGCCCTGGGGTGGGCGGCCGCCGCACTGTTCGGCAAGCCCGGAACGATCGCGGGGTTCCCCGCGCAAGCACCGCTGGCGGTGCCGTTCATGGCGATCAGCGCCGGCGTGGGTTTGTCGTACGGCATGGCCTGGCCGGGTGCTGTGATCGCCGCGCTGGGCGTGCTGCTGGCGTTGCTGGTTCCGGCGTTCTTGCCGGCCGCCAAACAGGCTGGTGGGGATCATGTTGGCCGCGCAGCCGTCACCTGGGCCAGTGGCACGGTGGTCACGATCTGCCTTGGGGCGCTGGCGTTGTCGTGGTCGGCGTCGATGGTTGAGTTTGCCTCGGACCTCAACCGTTCGGCGGTCGTCGTCGTGCTGGGTCTGTGCGCGTTTCTCGCGGCCCTGGGCGCGGGCGCCTGCTCCAACTGGCTGCGGGTGGTGGCGTACGGGTCCATCGTGGTGGCGGTGTTGATGGTGGTCGCGGCGGTGCTGGAGGGGGCGCCGACAACGGTTGTCTCGCCAGCGCTGACGACGACGTCGGACGGGCTCGTTCCGGGGCTCGCGTTTTTGGTGGCGCTGGTGGTCGTCGGGGCTGGAACGCCGGGACTGCGCGCAGCGGCGGCCCGGGATCGGCGTGGGCTGGTGGTCACCGCGATCGTCATGGCATTGGTCACTCTGGCGGTGCTGCTCTCGTTGTTGGCCCTGTGCGGGGGGTGGATCACCGAGGCCAGCTACCCCATGTTCGTCATTCTGGGGTTCATGCCGCCGGCGGTGTCGTATGTGATCGTGGCGGCGATGACACTGTTCGGTGTGGCCGGGCTGCGGCGGGTGCTGGCCGACATCATGGCGGCGCATCCGGCGGCGCAGCACCTGGTCTTCGCGCGGGTCGGCAGTCGGACCGCTCGCTGGCGGCTCGTGGCTGTTGGGGTGTCGGCGGTCGTCATCGTTGTGCTGGCGATCGTGCCGGTCCCGCAGGTGCTCCTGGCCGCAGTGGCAGCGGCCTTCGCGGTTGTGTCACTTGGCGCCGGACGGGTGATGCGCTCGGAGTCGGAGGGTGGCTCCGGTGGCTCCGGCGGCTCCGGCGGCGGTGGGTCGGCGGACGTCGCGCAGGGTTCCGTGGGCGCGGCCGGGTAGGTGTCGCGGCTCACCTGTTGACGCCCGCGCGTGCCCGGGCCTAGGTTATGGCGCCAGGGGTGCCCGGGTCACCGAGTTCCTTCCGCTGCGGGCCGGTGTGGAGAGGGAATGTCATGATTGTTCATGCAAGAGGCCGTATCGGGCTTCGTCGAGTGCTCGGCGTGGTCGTCGCCTTCGCGCTGGCAGTGTCTGGCACCCTCATCGGCACCGGGACCGTCCAGGCAGCCGTCGGTCCGGACTGGACGTCGCGGACCGCCGTCAGTGGTCGATGGATGTCCGTCGCCCATGGCTGCCCAACGACGTCGACCTGCACCTTCGTCGCGGTCTCCAACGCCGATGTGGGGAACGTTGTGATGACCAGCCCGGACGGCATCACCTGGACTGCACGTACGGCCTCGTCTGTGGGTAAGTGGTGGTCGGTTGCCTACGGCAATGGCCTTTTTGTCGCCGTGGGCAACGGTGCCGTGATGACCAGTCCGAATGGCGTGACGTGGACGGGGCAGGCTGCCGCCGTCGACCAGCAGTGGCTGTCGGTGACGTACGGCAATGGCCTGTTCGTCGCAGTCGCTAATTCCGGAACCAACAGGATCATGAGCAGCCCGGACGGCATCACCTGGACCGCCCGCACCGCGCCGGTGGCAAACTTCTGGAACTCGGTCACCTACGGCAATGGTCTGTTTGTGGCGGTGGCGTACAGCGGTACGGGGAATCGGGTGATGACCAGTCCGGATGGCATCACCTGGACCTCGCGCGCCTCCGCGGCAGACCGATTCTGGAGTTCGGTGACCTACGGCAATGGTCTGTTTGTGGCGGTCGCATATAGCGGTACGGGGGATCGGGTGATGACCAGCCCGGATGGCATCACCTGGACCTCGCGCGCCTCCGCGGCCGACAATTCGTGGCGCTCGGTGACGTTTGGTGGCGGCCTCTTCGTGGCGGTTGCGGACTACTCGAGCGGAGTGATGACCAGCCCCGACGGAATCACCTGGACGTTGTACACCTCCGCCAACACGGTGTCGCAATCGGTGGTCTACGGCACCAACATGTTTGTAGCGGTCGGCACCGGTACCGTGATGACGTCGAACCCGCTGGTCCTGACGCAGGACGGTGGCACGATGAAGATCGTGCCTGCCTCTGGCAGCAGCCCGAGCGAGTACCGAATCCACTACAACACCGCTGCTCGTGTCGCAGGCGGCTTGGCCTGGGGTCAGTGGGGCTATCAGTGGCCGACCACGTTGGGTGCGGGCAACACCATCGATATCAACCTGGCCACGTATCAGAACGCCGGCAGCTGCACCGTGTTGGCGATGCCTGCGACGAACTGTCCCCGGCCGTCGGCCATCGGGACCCTGGATGCTGGTGAGTCGATGCCGTTCAAGGTCCGGGTCAAGGCTGGTGGGGTGTGGGCGGAGACGCCCGTCACCACCATCACCCGCCCCTAACTGCGTCGATCCCGCCCCCTGACAAACCCCTCAGGTCGGGTTGGGAATGGGGGGCTATGTGTCGACTTCAGTCGGGTTGGATTGGGCTGGGGAGCGAGTCGAGGCGCTGTTGGGTGTCGCGGATGAATTGGGCGAAGCCCAGCACGCGGTTGACTTGCAGCATTTCGATCTGTGGTGGCGGTTCAGGGGTGCCCCAGAGCCAGGTGTCGATAGTTGAACGCAGGGCCGGAATGTTGACCAGGTCGGCGATGGCCGGTGTGTCGGCAAGTTGCTCCACCTCGTCGACGTATCGGTCGTGGTCGTGTCGCATCCAGTGCCACACATCCAGGCCTTGGGCGCCGCGAGTCCGCCGCAGACGTATGACGTCGGGGACGCGGCCGGCGCCCGCAGCACGGGCGAACCCCCGATGCGGTCCGAACTGCCGCCACGTCTGCGGCGTGATTCGAGCCGCGACCTCAAGCACGGCAGGGTGGCGGAACGGGTCGATACTTGGCACAGCAAATGCGTCGGGGTTCATCAGTCCGCCATGTGGGCTTCGATGACCCGCCAACCACTCCAAATAGCCTTCTCGATCTAGCGGTGGTCGCGTAGCGGGCGGTTCCGTCAACACTTCCAGCCTGGGAGCCTCAGTTGAGTCGTGGACCGTGGCACCAGATGATCGGCCCACGATCATGCGGCGAACCCCCCTTCGCGCCTTCCGCATCAACTGGACGCCCATTGGCACATCCCGATCCACTCGTGCGTAATCGTGGTTGAAGCTGAAGGCGGCATTGCCATGCGTGCCCTCCCACACCGACGAGCTCCCTTGCTGTGCAGCTCGCGTGCGGATGGCGTCGATCCACTCGAGGTTACCTGGGCCGAAGGCCGGCCACCACGCCCGCGAGGACACTAGACGAGCCATCTCCAATGGTCCGCGCCCCGACGCGTTGACGAGGGGTCCCCACACGATCGCCTCCGGATAATGCTGAGCCAGTGTGCGGGCCTCAGCCT
>JAUPKO010000664.1 GCA_030837395.1 Actinomycetota bacterium
CGTTGACCGGCTATGTGGTGAGGGCTTACTCGCGGCGGACCGGCGGAGGCCTGGTGCGAAGTTGTTCGAGTACGGCTGCGGCTCGCTCGTGTGTTCTCGGCGGCCTGCGAAACGGGTCGACATATTTTGTCTCGGTCGTCGCCAGGAACCCTGCTGGAAATGGGCCAGCAAGCGCACCACGGACATCGGGGCGCCCGCATCGTTGACTATCCAGGATTGTTCGGGCGCCCATTTGACTGAACGGTCGCCAGCCCAGTCTCGACGGCGTAACCAGGCGCCTTCATGGTGTGTCGACTGAGAAGCCTGGTGGTGATCTTGCTTGAATCCGCCGGCACTTGGTTCCGTCGATCGGCTCTAACGATCCGGGATTGGCTGTGGGAAGGCAGATAATGGGAACTGCGGTCCATCGGTCTGAGCTCGCAAGGGTCAGGGGCGGCCGGATGCAGCAGATGTCCGTAGTCTTGATCTTGTCGTCGGGTCTCGCCGTGTTGCCGGGTGCCCTGGACCGTTTCACTTGGCCCAAGACGATGATCGCCGGGTTGGGCTGTGCCCTTACCCTCTCGGCGCGCTCCCGCAGTGGGGTTCTTCCTCGCCGAGTGATGCTGTGCCTTGCCGCGGGCGCGACGATGCTCGTCCTTGGGGCGCTGTACTCGTCTGCACCGTGGTCGCAGTTGTGGGGCCGATATCCGCGGTACGAGGGCGTGGTTGTACTTGCCATCTACTTGGCCTGTGTCGTCTGCGGCGCACGACTGCTCGGGCCAATTGGCAGTGACCGACTCTGGCCGATCGTGGTCCGGGTTATGGCTTGGGCCGGTGTGGCGGTAGCGCTGGTGTCGGTGGCGCAGGCTGCCGGAGTGTCACCCTTGACGTCGAGTGTCGTGCGGCCTGGCTCGCTCTTGGGGAACTCCAGCGATCTGGCCGCTTGGGCCGTCCTGATTCTCGGGCCGCTGCTGTGGGAGGTCGTACGGCGGCCGCGGATCCTGGTCGTCATCGGTTCGTGCGCGTCGGCGCTGACCGTGGTCTTGTCCGGGTCTCGGATCGGCGTGATCGCCGCCCTCGTGGTGGCAGCGCTCGTGGCGCTGTCCGGTGCACCCCTTGATCGGCGACGGCTCAGCTGGTTGGCCCTTGCCTCGGTGCTTCTCGTAGTGATCACCGTGGCCTACCCAGGTAGCCGTGATCGATTCACTGGCGCCGATGCAGCGGCTCGGCAATCCGTGGCGGGAAGGCTCCTCTTGTGGCGGGAAAGCATCCAGTTGGTGAGCGCCCATGCCAGCCTCGGTGTGGGTCCCAGCGGCTTCGTCGACGCGATCCCGGCCTATCACGACAGGCAGTGGTCGACCCGTATCGGCCCGGACAACCCCCCGGACAGTCCGCATGACATCTTCCTTCAGGCCACCGCTGCGGGGGGAATACCACTGCTCATCCTGTTTGGGTGGTTCGTCTGGCTGACGCTGAAGGCTGGGTGGCACGGTTGGCGCGGAGCGGATTCGCTGGCCGCTGGCGCGTTCTGCGGCCTCGTCGGATACGGAGTCACTCTGACCGTGGGCTTCACCACCCCTGGCACGACGACTCTTGCCTGCCTGTGGGTGGGCGCCGTGGTTGCCCAACGTCCCAATCCCGAGGTGCGCCGTGTAGTTCGGGTGATCCGCGGGCTGCTGGCCGCTGTGGTGTCGACGGCGACCCTAATCGCAGCGTGCGCCGGTGTCTCGGAACTCCTCCTACGGTCGGCGATTGGCACGCTAGCAACCGGGGACGTGCCAGCAACTGCCTCTCGCTTCACCCAAGCGATCATCTGGCGTCCCTGGGATGCGGACGTCCATCTCCAGGCGGCCCACGCCTTCGCCGGCGCGACGGATCGCGGACTACGCGGGGCAGCAGACGCTGGGCAACCTTTCGCCCAGCATGCCCTCCAGGCACACCCCTCCTCGCCGGAGGCGCTTGTCGATGCTGGCCGATTGAAGGAGTCCCTCGGTGACTACAAGGGGGCGGCCGCCTTCCTAGAGGCGGCATTGGCCCGGAGCAGTTGCGACGCCCGACTCTGGCTGCGGCGGGGCGTGGTCGCTGCGGAACAACGTGACGATCGAACTGCAGAGCGGTCTTTCATGCGTGCTGCCTGGCTACGTCCGGATGACCCGCAGCCGTGGGCGGATTTGCGGCTTCTCTACATACTGCAGGGCAACGCCGCAGGTGCGATGGCGGCCCAAGCAGAGGAGCAACGTCGCCAAAGCTGACCGAATGCTGAACATGAGCCCCCATCGGTCCATCAGAGCGGGCGCGACCCGACGGGCATCACCATGTGTATAGTGATCGTCACGGACAATGCGGGATCTCGTGGGAATCGTCCTGTGAGTGTCCTTCCTCCACCCATGCGCAGGTCACCAGAAGGTCGCAGGGACCCCTTGTTCTCAGCTCAGACCGTCAACACGCCGGGCGCGACCCAGGCCCTTAGTCGAGCCACCGCAGTATTCGCTGCTCTCACACTGGCATTTGGCGTCAGTGCGTCCACTGCCAATGCGGACATTGCAGGCGCGACTGTGTTACCCGTCAAGACGAGCGCCTACGCCCCCGGGTATCCCTACGGCTATTCCCGCGACGTGTACACGGATCTGAGCGCCGGAAGCGAGGGGTGGGCCGCCACATACTGGGATGAAGTAGGGGAGAAGCTCATCAGTGCCCGCACCGGGCAGGCAACTACCGTGTTGGCCCTTCCGGGTTTGACCTCCGGTTCACCGAATGTCGGCATCAGCGCGAATGTGCTCAATGTTGTGGGGACCCAGGCTGCGGTCGCCGTAGGGCGAGACTACTGCCCCGATCCAACAGGGTGGCCCAACGACTGCACCAAGGTGAGTGTGCAACAAGTCGTCGTGGTCGAGACTGGATCGGGGACTATCGCGCATACCTACGACCTGGCGAACAACGAACTCGCTGTCGGGCTGACCAGCGCCGGACTTCTCCTGACCGCCCCATCGGACACTCTCGGTACCGCCTTCGTGATCCGCTCTGCCACGGGCACAGACCGTGAACTGTTGGCGTCCCCATGCGTACAACCATCTGCAGCCATCGACGCCGATGGGTTCTTGTACGCCGAACCGTGCTCCGGCCTGCAGACCCTGTGGTACCAGCCGGTGACTGGTACCCGGGAACAGGTCGCGACAGCCACCAACGCCCACCAGGACTTCATTCCGGCTCTGAGCGCGGGGCACATCGGATGGTCCTTGACGGATTACACGGACTACGCGCACGTCACCACGCGGACCTTCTGGCGGCCGCGGGCTGGCGGATCCGCGGCGCAGATCGGGACGCAGCGTGAGTTCTCCATGAGCGACAACGCCATTGCGTGGGCGTCCGGGATCGCTGCCCTGAACGTCCGTGACCTGACTGCAGCCAGCCCGACGACCAGGACCGTAACGCTCACTGGCGGGGCGGAACCGGTTGTTGCCGCGGGTGGAGCGGCCGACTTCATCGCCATCGCAGGCTGCTGCACGACAACGGAGACCGGTATCTTCTCCGTGAGCCACGGGTCGAGTTCGGCAACCAGGCTGGCGGACTGGGCAACAGACCGAGCCGAGAGCGTCTACCCACAGATTTCCGGTGGCCGACTGAGTTACACGGACAACAGCCAGGTCGGAGACGCTGGGTGGCAACGTGACCTCGGCGCCAGCGGCGGCAGCGGAACAGTCGGGGCCGAGAGCCTCCTGCTGAACCGAGCATCCATGGGGTCTCCTCCCAGGGTGTCCGGGACATGGTCAACGAATACCGAAACGTGGAACACCACGACGTTCAAGAACACGGTGGTAGTGCGGGACGGGGCTACGGTGCGGGCCACGTACGCGGACCTGGAGTGGGATGTAGCCCGCGCTGTCGCAGCGAGCGGCGCCCGGATCGTGATCGACGGCACAGTGCGCAACTTCGCGCAGGGGTCGGACAAGAACCTGGCTCCGTCCGGCACCGCGTACGCGTGGTCGCTCTGGGGCTCGCGTGGGGTCTTCTCGGATCTGAACTCAACGGTGAGCACTTTGACCTACAAGGATGTTGATCTTCCCGCGTCCAGTACCAATCCTCGCCTCCTGTGCAGCGGGTCGACGTGCAACGGCCGAGTGCAGATCTGGGGCGACTGGGTAGGTTGGGGCGAAGGGGTCGCTGGCTCTTCGACTGGAACCCTGCACTTGAAGAACCTTCAGACGGCCGCGACGCGAACCATTTCGAACGTGAACCAGTACGAACGGTTCACGATCGGCCCTGGTGAAGTCGCCTACACCGCTGGCAGCACCGTCTACGCCTTGGACCTGACCGACACCTCCAGTACCCCGGTGACCGTCGGCGACGGATCCAACCCGACGATCGACGCCAGACACGTGGCCTGGATCGGAACCGACGGCGCGCTTCGCGTCGCCCTTCTGCCCTTCGACACGCACCAGCGACCACGGCTACTGAACGGTGGAGGGGAGCCAGCCTTCACCCCGAACGGCGACGGCATGGCAGACACGTGGGCGGCGGTGTTCGATGCCACCAGCCCCTTGTCCTCTTGGACGGTGACTCTGAAGAACGGCAACAACGTGTCGGTACGCACGTTCACCGGCACTGACGCCGCCATGGGGGCCGTCCGGTTCACCTGGGACGGCGAGGATTCCCACGGTGATCCAGTGCCCGATGGTGAGTACCGCTGGGAGTTCGTCGCCGACGCCGCAGACGGCACCGGAGCCGTCGAGCCGATGGATGGATCGACAGTCGTCCCCACCGGCACTGTCACCATCACCCACGCCGCACCCACGACGCTAACCGAGACCACGCGTCCGACGACCGTGAGGTACGGGGGACGAGTCGCCGTACGAGGCAGCCTGACCCACGACGGCGGCGCACCCGTTGCTGGGGCCACGGTGCGGATCTACCAACGGCGTCACGGAACCTCGGCCTGGACCCAGTGGAGCACCGCCACAACGACTGCGGCCGGAACCTGGAGCGTAACCGCGACCCCCGGACTGAACACCGACTACCTCGCCCGCTACGCCGGGACGACCGGCGTGACCCTAGCTTCGGACAGCCCCGTGCGCGTCGTCACCGTCGGTCCCCGAGTCACCGCCACAGCCTCGCAAACCACCATCAAGCTAGGCGCCCGACCTGTCATCGGCGGTGCGGTAACACCGAACCACCGGGAGCAGTTGGTCTACCTACAGCGCTACTACACCAGAGCCTGGCACAACGTGGCCCGCCAAGCGCTATCGAGCGCCAGCCAGGTCCGGTTCACAGTCAAGCCGACCACCCGCGGGACCTGGCAATACCGCGTCTTCAAGCCCGGCGACGCCGACCATGTGGCTGCGACCAGCCCCACTGTCACCATCCGAGTGCGCTGAGCGCACCAACCCCAAGAGCGGGCCGGCGGCGGGGGCGCCGGCCGACGTGGCGAAGGCCCTCGCACTGCTGTGCGACGACGAGGCGGCACTGATCAACGGTTCGACCATCGCCATCGACCGGGCCGCCACCGCCGGGCTCCTGGCCTCCAGCATGGGGCTCATGGCCTCCGTCGGCCTGCTCCCGGGATGACGAGCAGGCAGCCATGACAGCGCCGGAGCTGTGGTCCGCCTTGCCGCGGACCACAGCTCGCTGTCCGAGCTGCCCTGACGGCGCCACGACCACGGCCGGGAGCCTTCCGCGCGCTGACCCGAACACCGCTCGCTGGGCTCGGCGGC